>DATCFJ010000490.1:0-4400 GCA_036509605.1 Polyangiaceae bacterium
CAGTGATCCCCTCCGCCGCGGGCAGCGTCGCGCTCATCGGCGATGCGGCGGGCCTCGACTTCGTCGCTCGCGTCAAAGCCAACGGCGCGCTCGGCTTCGAGCAACAGTGACGTGACGTCCGCCTCCCCGCAGCCGTCGACCCACTCCTTGGGAATACGGTCGAGTGCGTCCTTCTCGCCGTCGCCGGGACGGCGGAATCGATCGGCGAGTGCTTGCAAACCGTCTGCGACGACGACGACGACTCGCTTGCCCGTCGAATCCTGAAGCTCCGACACGCGATACTTGAGCACGGAAAACGAAGTGTCCTCGCTGCGGCCACGGATCGAAGGAGGCACACGCTGGGGGCTACAGCTTAACCGACGCCTTCGATAACTTCGCGGAATGGAGTCCTTGGACGAGCTCTGGATGCGAAACGTTTATGGAACGTGATGCTCATGGCGTTCCCAGAATCTCTCGCTCACCGAGCCAAATGGGAGCCATGACCTGCGGTTGGGACCCTTCACAATTTGCCATACTCGATAAAGTCTTCGTGGAACCCGGGACCAGAACGCCGACGAGCTGCAAAGCGACCGTGTACGTCAAGACCTCAACCCCAATAAACTTCACCTTGCAGATGATCAACGCGGACGATTGGAGTTACATCGGCAGCACGTCAATTCAGTTCGCAATACCTATACCGCCCCCGCCGCCCACATGGTCACTCGTAACCGTCACGAATACCTACGGCTGCTCACGTGCGATTAACGTGAGGATCGGGATCACGGGCTCCAATATAGGGATCGCGGCCCCCTTTGCTCTGATTGACGACGTGGAAATTGACTGGTTCTATTGAGCGAGAGTCGGTCGCGTGCGACAGCAACGCCGCGTTCGCAGGGCAAACTGCCCGGTGCGGCGCACAGCTATGACGAGCGCGAGCCAGGCAGCCCTGGCCAGCGCGGCCCGTCCGAAACCGCCACGGTCGCTCGCAGCGCGGCCTGTTCGCGCAATATCCCGCACGTTGACAAATAGTTAGAGCGCTTCTCAGCGGAACCATGAGGCTCTCACGACCGGCGGCGGTCGGCAAGTTCACGAGCCTCGCTGAACGGGCACAGCGCTTTAGTCTTTCTATTCTCAACCGTGGTGGCGGGTGCATCGAAGATTTCGACACCGAGAATCATCACTTCACCAGAGGGGCTCGAACTTTCGATGCGATCGCCGGCCTTGAGATCTGCGCATCGGGTCCAGCCGGCGCCAAGTTTGGCAAAAGGTGCTCCGGCGTCGCCACGATGGTTCCGGCTTGTGTGCGAAGGGTGACCAGGCGGCAGGACATGCTGGAGAAACCGCTTCAGAAAAACGAGCGGTGGCAATGAGGCGGTCTGGTCGCCGCGGGTGCGAAACGTGACGGTGTCGTTGGTGGCGCTCACGAGGCGTGAGTTGCTGATGGCGACTCGGTGCGGGTAGCGACCGAGGTATCGATAGACCTGCTCGGGGCCGCCGAAGGGCCGCTTGGCGTAGACGATCCACGAGGTACGATGCAGAGTATCGGTGCGTCGAGCGGCGGCACGACCTTCGTCCTCGCCCGCGAGCCGAAGCTTGCCGGCGCGACGAGCACGAGCGATTCCGTCGAGGACCTTGCCTCGAAAAGAGCGCGGCGAGGATGCGGACGGGGATGGCGCGGGGTGGGCACCCCTCTAAAAAAGCGCCCAAGTCGAGACTAGTACTTCGGCTCGGAAGTGCGTTCCGGATTTCCGCGACCCCCACGGTTGAGGGTCGCAGAAATCCTTCAGCACGGCACATCCAACCTCACTACTCTGGCTGTCTTGACGTACGACAACCCGGAACGGAGTTCCGGGCCGTCGTACTAATCAGGTCTCGCCAACGCCCGTCTGGGGGCGCGTGCAGGCTGCGTTCAGGATTGGGTGAGCGCGATGGGCAGGATCGCGGCTTTGGTCGCGGCGCTCAGCGCGGCGTCGATGGAACCGCCGTCGCTACGCTCGATCACGATGCGTTCGACGAGGCGAGTGGCGCGTGCACTGGCCTGATAGGAAGAGATGACGAGACCCAGCGCGAACAGCGTCCGCTGCAGGGCCGCAATCACCGGTGAGCGCTGCTCACGGGTGATTTCTATGGCCTTTAGGCTATCGCCTTCTTGCTCGAAACGGACTTGTGGGTTTTCGTGGGACACGTTGACCTTCAGAGGCATGGGCATGGGCGTAGGCTCTGTCAACGCCCATGAATCGAGATTCGATAGCCCCAGATTTAGATTTTTCGCGAATCGGCCGGGCGGAATAAGGGATTGTTTTGACTTGTTACGATGCGGAAACCGAGGCGTCCGCGTGACGCGCAGGTGATTTCGCAACGGATGTCGGTGTTAGTATCGCGACCATGATCAAGCACGTCGTCATGTGGAGGCTCCGCGGAACGTCCGAGGAGGAACGGCGCGAGCATGCCGAGAAAGTGCGTGTCGCGTTGGAAGCGCTACGCGGAAAGATCCCGGGCATGTCGAGCCTCGAGGTCGGGCTCGGCGCACTGGCCGGTGACGAGCAGCTTGCAGACGTCGTGCTGATGTCCACCCACGATGACTGGGAGGCGCTCAAGGCGTACCAAGTGCACCCCGCTCACGTCGAAGCTGCCCGTGTGATCGCCGAAGCGCGCATCGAACGGCGCGTGCTCGATTTCGAGATCGGCTCCGGCGTGCCGTCGACTCGTTCGCGTCCCTGAGCCGCAGCGCGGGCGCCGCGCTTACTGAGCTGCGCGGCGCGTGAAGTGCGGCTCGCTGGCGAGCGCTGCGTAGAAGTCGGCAATGCCCAGCGTGCCGGCTTTGAGGTCGGCGACGTGGCTGGCTCCCAGACAGGACTCGCCGCTACCGAACGCGAACGTTGCCAAATAGGCTGCAAAGCACTGATAGACGACGGGCTGGTCGGCTAGGCCCCGAGCCAGCGTCTCTTGATCCTGGAATTCGAACAGCGAGCTGCCGTCGGGGTTGGGGACGTGGCTCACGGTGTTGATGGGCAGGCCGCCGTCGTCGGCGCGAAAGCGCCCGCCTTCGTCGAAATGTTCGAAGCCGAAGCCGATCGGGTCGAACAGCTTGTGGCAGCTGTTGCACACGGGATTTGGGGCGTGCAGCGTTTCGTAGCGTTGGCGGGTCGTCACCTTGCCCGGATCCGGATTCGAGATCGTCGACACGTTGGGGGGCGGGGTCGGCTTGGTCTCGCACAGCAAACGCGAGAACACCAATAGCCCGCGCTGTGTCGGCGAGGAGCCGTTGGGTTGCGCGCGGCCGGCGAGGACGGAGCCTTGAGCAAGCACACCAATGCCTTGGCCGGCGTTGCGGGCGACAGACGCGTAGTCCGCAGCTGGCGCGGGGAAGCCGTAGTACGCCGCTAGCTTGCTTGAGGGATTGCTGGTGCCAGCGGTGAGCAAATCCTTCAGCCCGCCGTGGTTTTGTACGACTTGGTCGACGAACGCGCGCGTTTCTTGAACCATGTCGCCGCGTAGGGTGTCGAACTGCGTAATACCCGAACGCTCGATCGAGGCGACGCGCGGGTAGTCCAAGTAGCTCTCGAAGAAGTGCTGCAACGTGGCCTTGCCTGCGTCAGTGGCAAGCAGGCTCTTGGCGAGCGCGACGACGTCGAGGGCGCCGCCGCCTTCGGCTTGGCTCAGTAGCGCGTCAGTCGGGGTGGACCCGCCGAACGTGTAGCTGAGCTCGCTCGCGAGCTCGGTGGGGCTGAGCTGGCGAGACCCGTCGCCGCCGACACTGCCGATTTCGCTGCGATAAACCGCGTTGGGTGACTGAATTAGGCCCACGGTGAGCCATTTCAGCGCGGTCTTGAAATCCGACTTGGCCAGCGCAGTGTCGAAGAAGGACAGATAGCGATCGTGCTCGGCTTGCGTCAGCGTGCGTCTGAACAAGCGCCGCCCATACTGAGTGACGAATTGATCGGCGCAGGTGCGATCAGCAGCCGCGCTCGAGCACGGAAGAATCGCGGCGAGCGCGCTGCCGGTGACGGCGGTGGCGACCGCGGTGGCGGTGTCGAGCAAGGCTTGCGCGAGCTGCGGCCCGACCACGGTTCCTGAGTCGTTATCGAAGCCGTAGCTCGAGACCGGATCTGCTGGCAGGGTGCTGGTCCACGCGCCAGCGACTTGCGGAAAAATATCGCTGACGGTGCGCGCGAACTGGTCCTTGTTCAGCAACCGCAGCACGGGCTTGCCGAGCTGGGCAGTGGTGCAGGACACTGTCGGCGCGCCGGGGCTGGCGCTGGCGCCGGCGCTTGCGGGCGCGCCGCCGCTGTTGCCGGAGCCCGCTGCCGCCGCGTGCGGCTCGCCCTTGCTCGCTCCGCCTGCTTGGCACGCGGCAACGGCCACGAAGGGCAACGCAAAAAAGAGTAGGCGCTTCACGTCAACACCTCGGTGACCGGCGC
>DATCFJ010000491.1:0-6680 GCA_036509605.1 Polyangiaceae bacterium
GGGCTGGGTCGTTTCGCGAGTAAGCGACGGAGCCGATGCTCCTCCGCGATTGAGTCGCGATGCGGCGAATCCGCTCGAGCTCCGTGCGGCGTTCCTGTTCGCCCTTGTTTTCGTGGGGGTTCGTGTGCTGACTAGTTTGTCGCGCGAATACCTCGGGCACACGGGTCTCTACACCCTGGCCGGGATCATGGGCTTCACCGATGTCGACCCTTTCGTGCTCGGGCTGGCGCAAGGTGGCGCCGCAGCGACGCCACTTCACTTTGCGGCGGTCGCGATCGTCATCGCCGCCGCGAGTAACAACGTCATCAAGGCCGTCTATTCGTACGGCTTCGCTGACCGCGCTACCGGACGGAGAGCGGTTGCCATGCTGCTCGCGCTCGCAGCGCTTGGGCTGGTCCCGCTCGTCTGGGTCTGAACGCGGGCCCAGCTTGTTCTTGAACACGTCGCAGGCTGTCCGCACGACTTCGCCGAGGTTGGTCGCCGAGTACCAGACGATGCTTCCGCCAAAGGCCGTGCTCCGCCGTAAGCTCCACGAGCTCCACGCGCAGCTCGCGCCAGATGAACCGGCCGCCGAGATTCGTCATGAGGTCCTACCGCGCGCCGCAGCAAAACCGGTGCGCCGGAATCCGCCGCCGCGGAAAGCGAACAAGCGCAAGTTACGCACTCGTCGTGACCGGCGAAGCAGGGTGCTGGACCGTGCCACCACCACGACAATTTTGCCACGTTGACCGGAGTCGACCCGGGCGGCATCTCCCTCCATATGACCAACGAACAGAACGTAAACGAATGGGTCGACGTGGTCACTGCTCACAACCGCGGCAACGACGGTCTGTGGACTGCCCGGTTCGTGATCGAGGGCGTGACCGCGGTCGAAGAAGCCGTGATGCGAGTCGAGACCGTCGACGCGACACTTGGGCCGAACGGCCCCTACCAGGAATACGCGGTGCGATTTCAATCGCCCAGCGTGCGAGAGGTGGTCCGCATCCTTTCCGATCTCGGTGCTCGCCTCAGTCCGCAGCAAACGCTGGCGCCGCTCGTCTGAGCGCCCCGTCCTTGCTGAGCGGCGTGCACGTTGAACGAAAGCAAACGCCGCTCAATCCACTACGCGGAGAGCTTTCTCAGTCACGCCCACCTCCGGCAGATCTTGGAAGAGGCAGAGGTCATCGTCGATGCAACCTTGGAGATGGCAGCGACAACGACGACTGGCTCGGCGTGGCCGGTCACGCTCGAGCCAGTGGACAGTACAGCCGTCGCCGTGTGGCGCAATGAAGGCGACCCCAACTAATTTTCCGCACCCGGAAATCAATCGCAAATGACAAGCACTCCCGCACTCGACAACCCTTCGCCGCCCACCCCGCCGCAAGGTCTCGAGGCGCTGACCGAGCTGGCCATGGACCTGCGTTGGTCTTGGAATCACGCGGCGGATGACGTGTGGAAGGAGCTCGATCCTGCGCTTTGGAAGCTCACGCATCACCCGAACGTGGTGCTCCAGACGGTTTCGCGAGACAGGCTTGCGAGCGCCTTGGCCGATCCAGGCTTTTGCCGTTCGCTCGATCGATTGCTCCAAGCCAAGAGGGCTGCCGCGGCGACTCCCGCGTGGTTTCAACGGGTACATCCCGAAGCAGCCGCCACATCCATCGCCTACTTTTGCATGGAGTTCATGTTGAGCGAGGCACTCCCGATTTATTCGGGCGGGTTGGGCAATGTCGCTGGCGATCAGCTCAAGGCTGCAAGCGATCTCGGTGTGCCGGTTGTCGGCGTGGGACTGCTCTATCAGCATGGCTACTTCCGTCAATCGATCGATCGCAACGGCGCGCAGCAGGCCCTCTACCCGTACAACGATCCTGCACAGATGCCGGTCACGCCGGTGCGGCAGGCAAACGGTGATTGGCTGCGGCTGGAGATCTTGCTGCCTGGTAGTTCTGTTTGGCTGCGCGCATGGCAGGTCCAAGTCGGCCGTCTCAAGCTCTACCTACTCGACACGAATGACGCCGCGAACCTACCGGTGCACCGCGGCATCACCGGCGAGCTCTATGGTGGCGATTCCGAGCTGCGTCTGAAGCAGGAGATCGTGCTTGGGATCGGCGGCTGGCGATTGCTGGCTGCGCTCGGGATCAAACCGCAGGTCTGCCATCTCAACGAAGGGCATGCTGGCTTTGCTCTACTGGAACGAGCCCGCAGCTTCCTCACCGAGGCTGGGCAGCCGTTTGCTGTGGCCTTGACGGCTACCCGCGCGGGCAACTTGTTCACCACACACACCGCGGTCGCCGCGGGTTTCGACCGTTTCTCGCCCGCACTGATAAAGCAGTATCTGCAACGCTATGCGGAAGAGGAGCTAGGCATCCCGTTCCAGGCGCTGCTGGCGCTCGGGCGTCAGGATCCGGTTGACGAGAACGAACCGTTCAACATGGCTTATTTGGCCATGCACGGCTGCGGCGCGGCCAACGGAGTCAGCCGCTTGCACGGCCAAGTGAGCCGCAAGCTTTTTGCGCCGCTTTTTCCGCATTGGCCAACGGACGAGGTGCCGATCGGTCACGTGACGAATGGTGTTCACATGCCGACCTGGGATTCAGCGGCCGCGGATGGCCTCTGGACCGACGCCTGCAGTAAGGGCCGCTGGCTGGAGCCGTCGGCCTGTTTAGAAGCAAGTCTACGCAGAGTCTCCGATGAAGCGCTCTGGGCGTTGCGCACGACCAACCGAAGCTCACTCGTCCAATTTGCCCGGAACTGCGTCGACCGACAAATGGCCGCGCTAGGAGAGGGGCCGGAGGCAATCGCGCGGGCCCAGCCCCGGCTAAGTCCAGGCGTGCTGACTTTGGGTTTCGCGCGACGCTTCGCGACGTACAAGCGGCCCAACTTGCTACTCTACGACCCCGCGCGGCTGCTTGCCATCCTCAGCAATGCCGAGCGCCCGGCGCAGTTGATCCTCGCGGGCAAGGCGCACCCGGCAGACGTCGCCGGCCAGATGTTGATTCAGGACTGGACGCGCTTCATCGCTCAGAACGAGCAGACCCCCGTCGTCTTTCTGGCCGACTACGACATGCTCTTGGCCGAACGTTTGGTCCAAGGCGTTGATGTTTGGATCAGCACGCCGCGAAGGCCCTGGGAAGCCAGCGGGACGAGCGGCATGAAGGTGCTCGTCAATGGCGGCTTGAACCTAGCCGAGCTCGATGGTTGGTGGGCCGAAGCCTACACGCCGGAAGTCGGCTGGGCCATCGGGGACGGACAGGAGCACGGCGATGATGCCGCCCGTGACGCGGAGGACGCCGAAGCCTTGTACACGCTGCTCGAGCAGAAGGTGATCCCAGAATTTTATGCGCGTGACGAGCGGAACATTCCCGTTGCTTGGGTCGATCGGATGCGCGAGAGCATGGCGCAGCTGACGCCACGCTTTGCCGCGAGTCGCACGGTGTCCGAATACACCGAGCAGTACTACCTGCCTGCGGCGGCCGCATTCCGGGCGCGCGCCGCCGACAAAGGCGCTTTGGCCAAAGAATGGGTCGACTGCCGCAATGCGCTCGCGCCAAAGTGGGCGGCGCTGCGCTTTGGCGGCGTGACCGTGGAAACGAATCGGGAATGTCACGTCATCGAGGTGGCGGTCTTCCTGGGCGATGCCAAGCCGGACTCGGTCCTCGTAGAACTCTACGCCGACGGCGTCGAGGGCGAGAGCCCGCTGCGACAAGAGATGGCTCCAGTGCAGCCTGCAAATGAGGCGGGCGCCACTCTCTATCGCTGCACAATCTCGGCTGCGCGTCGGGCGACGGACTATACCCCGCGGATCACACCACACTGCGGCGGGCTGGCCGTGCCCCTCGAGCTCGACTGGCTTCGCTGGCAGAAGTGAAGTCGTGCCGGCCGAGCACGCCTGGGGATGGTTCAGCCGTCTCCGTTTCCAGAAGGACAGGTGGCGAGCTATGGAACGTCGACGAAGAACGCCGCGTGCCCATGCGGCGAGGTGTCAGAGTCGACGCAGTTTTCGTAGAAGTGGAAGCGAACGACCCAGCGCGCCGACTTGTCGAACACGATCGGTCCAACCGAGAACACGCCGGGCGCGGTCTCCTTGATGGGCGCGCGCAGGTCGGCAGCTGGCGGAACGTGCGTTGGCTCGCAGGGGATGTACGGTTCTACTCGGGAGAGGGCAACTGCGCCCGCTTGCTGTGCGGCGATCCTTTCGAGCGGCGCTCCGCTCGACTTGGAGGCCGCTGTCACAGTGAAGGTGACGCTCTCGCCCTTTCGGATCGGCGTTGAAGTCCAGGACACATCGTACTTACAGTCGTCATCGACGCCAGAAGCGTTGAACATCGTGTCGCCGTAGTCAGCATCGTGAGCCAGATTGCAATCCGGCGTGCCCGAGGCGCCGCCTGACGCAGTGGGGCCTTCGCCGGCCGCCGCTGGGGTGATGTCGCTATTGGGCGCGCCTCCCGCGGCTTCATCGGCTGCGCCCGCGGCAGCGGTGTCCGCGCCCGAGCAGGTGGCCGGATCGGAAACGCCGTCGGGCTGACCCGCGCAGTGATCATCCTGCGGCCCGGTGACCGCGCCGCCGACCGGCCCGGTCGCGGTATTGTCCGAGCTCGAAGAGGAGCAGCTCGCTCCGGAGACAATGGCGAGTGCAGTGAGCACCACCGAGGCGGCGCGAAATTTCATGGGAGGCTCCGGGGCTAAGGTTACTGAAAGCGTCACTGCGGCAACGCCTGGACGGCGAGGGCACGCACGAACTAAAACGCCGGGCGAAACGCGTCCAGCATAAAGCAGGACTGCGACAACTTGCCGCGCTCGAGCAAGCAGCTCGCAATCCCCCGCGCATCGATTCGCCCTCTCTCTTGCCGCAATGGCGACGATGGGCGACCGCGTCGAGTTCAGCTTTCACGACGACGGCTCTGGGAACCTCGTGCTCGACACGCGGGTCAAGAAAGCACCCTAGCTCGTTACCGGGGCGCTCCGCACACGATCCAGTCGAGAATTGCTTGGCGATCGCTAACGCTGATTGGGGGTGAGCCGGCGGGCGGCATCGTGCAGGTCTCGAGTTGTCCGGCGACGCTGGTCAACCGCTTCGACACGTCGCTGTAGCTCGTCAGCGTAACAGTGCTCTCGACGCCGCCTGCTGCGTGGCACGGCGAACAAGTCGTTTTGAGTGTGTCGCCGATGCCAGAAGCGTAGCTCAGCGAAGCGTCTGGACAGCTCGTAGACACGTTCACCGAGCACTCGTCAGGACTGCTGGCCTTGCTCGCGCAACTGATGGCCAAAAGCACTGCGATGAGGCCAGGATAGGGGACAAGAGCGCACGCGGCATCGTGGAGGTCGATCCTACCGGACGGCGTCGCGACAGCGTTGCATTTCGCCAAATTCTCATCCTTCGAGGTCCGAGCAGGCGCCTGCACCGACAACGTCGCCCCGCCCCGCACGAAACCAAAAGGGGGGGAAGAATTCCATATGAGGCGAAGCGACTGAGCCCTCTTTGCCCGCCGCGAGCGCCAACTGCAATGCGTCAACTTGTCGCAGCACCTGCATGCTCGGCCCAGCTGTGGCCGATTCTCGCCGCCCGCTAGCCGTCGAGCCAGCGACCTTTTCGGTCAACCCCTTGCATGCCTGCAAGGCGTGCGACGATTCGCCTCATGGCGAGGCGAACCACGCCGAGCTACCACCCACGACGTCAATGAAGGATCGGTTTGCAAAGCTCGTGCCTCTCGTCCTCCTAACGTGCGGCGCAAGCGCCTGCGGTGGAGGCGCGTCGTCTGGAGGGAGCAATTCCTTTCCTGTCGACACGCTGTTCGCGCTCACGAGCGATTCGGGTCAGCACGTCGATGTTCGCACATCGCCCCAGCAGCCCCCCACGCGCGGCATCGTCGATATGCAGTTGACGATCACGGACGCTACGACGGGCGCTCCCCAGAGCGGCCTCGAGCTCAAGGTAGCGCCGTGGATGCCCGCAATGGGTCACGGCACGTCCGTGACACCGACCGTCGTCGAGAGCGCGCCGGGGATCTACGATCTCCAAAACTTGGTTCTGTTCATGCCCGGGACTTGGCAGATCCGCACCGAATGGAATGAGCCTGCCGTTACGCATGTCACGCCGACGCTCGACGTTCGCTAAGTCGCTCGCCGCAGTTGCCCTGGTGCTCAGTTGGCAGAGCTACGCCAGCGCCCAGGCCTGCTGCGCGGGCGCCGGGACCGTGACTCCCGGACGGTTGGCGCTGCACGAAATCGCCTTGGTCGGCCTGCAAGCGAAGGCGGCAACTGAGCTCGGCTCATTCGACGCCCAGGGGCGCTACGCCGGTTCGCCAGCAGGGGCCTCCGAGCTCGACTTCGAACAAGATTTGTTTGGAGCTGTCCGGGTTTTGAATCGGGGGCAGGTCGCGGTGCTAGTGCCGCTCGACGAGACCCGTCGGACTGCGCAGGGTCTGGCCGAGTTCGGCGGGGGGCTCGGCGACATCAACCTCAACCTTCGATACGACTTCACTCTTGCCGGCGCTTCGTTGGTCGTGCCGGGCATTGCGGCTTTGGTCGGCATCACATTTCCGACAGGCAGACCGCCCGACGCGCCCGATCTGCGGCCGCTCGCAACCGGCGCAACCGGCGTCGGCGCCTACCAAGTGAACCTCGGCCTGGCCGTCGAACAGGCGTTTGGCCCGTGGCTCATGAACGCGACCGGCATCGTCGCGGCGCGCACCGCGCGTACCGTC
>DATCFJ010000492.1:0-3684 GCA_036509605.1 Polyangiaceae bacterium
AGAGCTACACCGAGTCACCAGAGGTGATGGACGGCCGCGTGAAGACGCTCCACCCGCGCATTCACGGAGGCCTCTTGTCTCGTGAGGGCACGGACGACGCAGACATGGCGCGGCTCGGCGCATTGCCGATCGACTTGGTCGTCGTGAACTTGTACCCCTTCGAGCAGACCCTGGTAAAGCCGGGCGCCACGGCCGAAGAGCTGATCGAGAACATCGACATCGGTGGGCCGAGCATGCTGCGCTCCGCGGCCAAGAACCACGCTCGCGTGACCGTGGTCTGCGATCCCAAGGACTACCCCGCCGTGCTCGCCGAGATAGCGCAGAACGGCGAAGTCAGCCGCCCGACCCGTGAGCGCCTGGCCGGCAAGGTGTTCGCGCACACCTCCGCGTACGACGCTGCCATCAGCGGCTGGCTTACCGGTCGCGGCGAAGCCGACGGCTTCCCGCGCCACCTGACCGTTCCGCTGGAGAAGGCGTACGGCCTCCGCTACGGCGAAAACCCGCATCAGGCGGGCGCCTTCTATCGCGAGCGCAACGCAGAGGCCGGTTCACTCTCGATGGTCGACAGCGTCGGCAGCGGCGCCAAGGAGCTCAGCTTCAATAACTTGGTCGACCTGGAGGCCGCGCTCGACGCGGTCCGCGAATTCGAGAATCCGGCTGCAGTCGTGGTCAAACACACGAGCCCGTGCGGCGTCGCCACCGGCCCCACGCTGGCCGATGCCTACCGCGCGGCCCGTGACGCCGACGCGATGAGCGCCTTCGGCGGCATCGTGGCCCTGAATCATGAAGTGGACGACGCCACCGCGGCGATCCTGAGCGAGACCTTCTTGGAGTGCATCATTGCCCCCGGCTTCGCGGTCAGCGCGCTGGCCAAATTGCGCACGAAGGCGCAGCTTCGGCTGATCACCACGAACGGCTGGCTCGGCCGCTCGCACAAGGCGCTCCAGTTCAAGCGCGTGGGCGGCGGCTTCGCCGTGCAAGAGCGCGACGCGACGGGCTTCGGCGAGGTGCAGAGCGGTCGCGTCGTGACCAAGCGCCAACCGACCGCACTCGAGCTCTCAGCACTGGAGTTCTCTTGGGCGGTGTGCAAGCACGTGAAGAGCAACGCGATCGTTCTGGCGGCGCCGGGGCGCAGCCCGGGCATCTACGCGACCGTCGGCATCGGCGGTGGGCAAACCGCGCGCGTCACCGCGGTCCAGGTCGCGGTCGAGAAGGCCGCCGACCACGCCAAAGGCTCGGTCTTGGCTTCGGATGCCTTCTTCCCGTTCCCCGATGGGCTGCAGGCGGCGACGCGCGCTGGCATCACTGCGGTCGCTCAGCCGGGCGGCAGTAAGAAGGACGACGACGTGATCAAGGCTGCCGATGAAGCCGGCATCGCCATGATTTTCACCGGCGTTCGGCACTTCCGGCACTGATTCGCGAGGAGCGAATTTGCGAGCGCTTCGAGATCTAAATTCATCTTTAATATCAGATGCTTATTAGATCTCCCTTACGGTAACTCCTAGCTCGTGCACGTGTCGCGAATTTGGCCCGAGTTCGCGCTCTATGACATCCGGTTGAACGCACTTCGATAACAGGAAGCGCGGTCAATCATGATTGTCATCAATCGCACCTGCACCACTTGTACGAACGAGTTCGAACTGCACTTCCGCTATCAGATGGAAGAGCGCAGCGAGACCGACGAAAGTGGCACAGCTCAGCTTCGTTACACCTTCTACTGTTCGCAACGCTGCCTCGAAGCCAGCCACCGTGAACGCACGGACGGCGCTGTGGCCTGCGACGCTTGCGCCACGCGCTTCGAGGTCGAGCTAGCCTCCCAGGTGTTGTTCACCGGCGGGCGACGTCACTACGCATGCAGCGCTGACTGCCGCACCCGCGTGCTGTCCGGAGTGCGCTCGGTGCGCCTCGGGCAGCTGCTCGACCCGGCCTACCCGCTGGAGGCCGAAGGAGTGTCGGATGCGGAGGCAACCCCGGTCCTACCAGCCACCAGCACGACCCCCGCGCCGGCGCCGGTGGCAACCGTCACCGAGCTCCGCCCAGCCGAAAAGCGGGCGGAACCGAGCGCCGCCATGCGCCCGAGCGGTACGCCTCAGGTGCTCGCCGTGTTCAACCACAAAGGCGGCACAGGCAAGACCACGACCGCCGTGCACGTAGCTGCCGGGCTCGCCGCGCGCGGCGCGCGCGTGCTGCTCGTCGATGCCGACGGGCAAGGTAACGTAGGCGCCTCGCTAGGGCTGGAGGCCGAGCGCTCGCTGTACCACGTGCTCGTGATGGGTCTGCCCTTCGAGCAAGCGCGCATCGCGGCACGACCGAACCTGGACGTGATCGTAGCCAACGAAACCTTGGCCGCCGCCGAGTTGTACATCGCCGGCCAACGCAACCGCGATCGAGTGATGGCTTCTCGCTTGGCGCGCGCCCGTGAAGTCTACGACTACGTGATCATCGACTGCTCGCCCAGCTTGTCCTTGCTGAACCAAAACGCCCTCGTGGCAGCCGACGCCGTACTCTGCCCGGTCGCCTGCGACTACCTGTCCTTGATCGGTATCCGCCAGGTGCTGCGAACCGTGAAGCACGTGAACAAGATCCTCAATCACCCCGTAAACTTCTGGGGCGTCTTGCCGACCTTGTTCGACAGTCGCGCGCGCATCTGCAACGAAGCGCTCGACACGCTGAAGAAGAACTTCAAGGACGTGTGCCTGGAGCCGATCCACTTCGCGATCAAGGTCAAAGAGGCGCCCTCCATGGGCAAAACGCTATTCGAGTACGCACCGAATTCGAGCGCTGCCGGCGACTACTGGCGCGTGATCGAACGGTTGATGCAGATTGACGCAATTGATGAAACATCTCGCGACGAAGCGAGCTTAGCTGGAGGAGTGGGGTGATGAGCGATCGCAATGAATTACGCCAAGCTGCACGAAAAGTTCTCGACGTAGACGAGGTCGAAGGTGTGCTGAACTCGAGCTTCTACGCCCCAAGCTCGGAAGAGCGACCGAAGGTGCTTTACGCAGCCGACTCGATTGCGCTGCAAGAGAAGCCGACTCACTACAAAGTGATCTGCATCTCGATGTACACCGAGGACTTGAAGCGCCTCGACACCATGGTCGATACGCTCAAAGCGCGCGGCCTGACCAAGGCTAACCGCAGCGCTTTGATCCGCTACGCGCTGGGCGCCATCGATCTCGACAACGTGCCCAAGGGGCTGTGAAACCTTCGGAGCTCTGGGCTTCCGAGCTCGGAATTCCGCAGGCTGCCATCGAGCTGTATCGCTCGACCGACGTCATCGATCTGCACATTGATTCGTTCATCTGGCAGCGCACGCTCGGCTACGATCTTACGAAGCGACACCGGGCTCCGCTGTGGGGAGCCCTGCTCGGCCAGGTCGACTTCCCGCGCATCTTGGAGGCGGAAATCAGCGGCGCGACCTGGGTGATCACGACGAATCCGGTGCGTGATGCCGCCGATCGCGCCCGCGCGTTCGAGGACAACCTGAACGAGCTCGAGCGCACGTTGCAGCTCGACTCCGAGCATTTTCAGGTCGTGACCAGTGCGCGTGAGTACGACGCCGCGCGCGCCGCCGGAAAGCACGCGGCTTTCTTGGGAATTCAGGGTGGAAATGCCCTGGATTTGAGCTTGCCAGAAATGGCCCGGCTGTGCGACGGCCGCGTGCTGCGCGTAACCCTCGTG
>DATCFJ010000493.1:0-2088 GCA_036509605.1 Polyangiaceae bacterium
GACGACAGTGCGCACGCCGACTTGGACGACGAAGACGAACCCGACGACGAGGACGAGGACGAGGAAGAGGACGACGCACCGCCGGCCCGCGCTGCCAAGCCCAAGGCGAAAGCCGCAGTCGAGCCCGACGACGAGGGTGAAGAAGACGAAGAAGACGAAGAAGACGAAGAAGACGAAGCTCCCGTTCCCACCAAAAAGTCGGTCAACGTCGACCCCGACGTCGAAGCCGAGTTCGAAGCCGGCAAGCTGAAGAAGCGCCGCGAAGATCCGGAGACTTAGTCGACGCGGTACTTTTTTTGATGGTCATGCACAGCGCCGTAGGCCGTCAAAGCCTTCGGCGGCGGGTTGCGGAAAGAAGCCGGTTCTAGTCTCTACTCGCTCAAGCTCACTTGGACGCCGAAGGCTTCGCCGCCAGTGACGAGCTCGGTGACCATCAATAAATCTCGTGCACCGTCAGCGTGAGGTGTCCGCGTGCGAAAGTGACCAATAGTGGGTGCTCCCCACTATTGGTCTGACGCGGAAGCGTGCGACGCTTTTCGAGACCCGCTACGGCCGGATTCCGGTCAGCCGAGCTTGGCGTCGATCGTGATTTCCGGAACGCTGCCGAGTGCCTTCGAAATTGGGCAATTCTCCTTGGAGAATTTCACCTTCTCGTCGAACGTCTCCTTTGAGACGCCGGGCACGACAGCGTTCGTCACGAGCGAGATTTTGGTGATCGCCGGGCCGGCGCCGAGCTCGACCGTAGCCGTGGTTTCGATGCTTGTTGGCGGGTGACCCGCGGTCGTCAATTGAGCGGCCAGGAACATCGAGAAGCAGCCGGCTTGCGCAGCGCCGATCAGCTCTTCCGGGTTGGTTCCAGTCTGAGCGCCCTCGAAGCGCGACAGGAAGGTGAACGGCGCGTCGAAGAAGCCGGTGCCGCCTTTCATCGAGCCGGAGCCCTCTTTCAGAGTGCCGGTCCATTTGGCGGAAGCTTTAGAGATTGCCATGATTGCTCCTTGTAGATTTGGCTCGGGGCCCTGCCCCGGGGCAGATACTCGTAGTGCCACCGCGCCAGTCGGTCAATGCGGGCAAAGCAGCGGGCGCGGCGCGCTCATGGCGAGCCGCGGGCTCTTTGGCTTGAAAATCGCCGGATCTTGCGGCGACAGCCGCGGGTGGCGCGAGAGCCCAGCGCTGAGGGCATCGCGAAACGAGCTGCCCGGCTCGATCTGAATGCGATCCGGAGCCAGATTCAACGGGGAAAATAGGCTGTCTCCGCCGTTCGCTAGGTAGTCGCTGGTCGCAACCAGCAATGTTTCGCGATCCGACACTGCTTTGCCATTGCTCCGTCGCAGCAAGACCTCCAAGCCGGAGTGCCCGCAGTGAGCGCTGACTCGCAGTCCGCTGATCGAGACGAAGCCGTGCGCGTCGTGAGCTAAATGCTCCGCCAACACGCGCTTCAGCTCGGCGCCCGTGATGGTAACCTTGGCCAGGGCGTTGTCGAACGGCATCGCCTCGTACAGCTCGCCGTAATCGAGCGATCCTGCGGGCAAAGCTTTGGCTCAGCTCTGTTCGAGCAAGCCGCGCAGGCGGGCCGGGGCGATGCGGAAATCCCGCTTGCAGTACTCACACGCGATTTCCAGGACGTCGTTCGTCGACAGCAGGTGCTCGAGGTCGTCCCGGCTCAAGCTCGCGAGCGCCGACACGACTCGCACTTCGTCGCACCAGCATTCGAAACGAACTGGGCTCTCCTCCAAGCGCGTGAACGGCATGCCATAGAGCAGCTCATCGAGCAGCCAGCTGGGCGTGAATGCGCTGTCGCCGAGCTGCTGGTCGATCGATTCGAACTCGCGTAGCCGCTCGGTCATCACCATCAACGGACCGCGTGCGGCCTCTGGCAAGAGCTGCACCATGTATCCGCCGGCGCTGACGACGCGATCGCCATCGAACAGCGTGCCAACCGCGATCATCGAAACCACTTGCTCGGAGGTTTGCAGGTAAGCCATGAAAGAATGCGAGATCCCGCCGTCCTTCGGAACTTCGACGATGCCCTGGTTGATGCGCCCGTTGGGCAAGCTGCGCATCAACTGCAGCACCGCGCCGTCGCCGAGC
>DATCFJ010000494.1:0-7859 GCA_036509605.1 Polyangiaceae bacterium
CTGGCTCACGCCCCAGCCGCGCGTGTCGCAGTACTCGATTTGCGTCTCTTGATAGCCGCCGAAGGGTTGCACGACGATGGTTTGCCCGCCCTCCGCCGGCACGTCGTCGGCCGTGCCCAAAACCATGTCTTTCCCCGCCACTTCATACGGGAAATTGCCCAGGCGGCTGTGCACCGGAACGTTGTCGATGTTGCCGGCGTCGGGCGCTGGGTCAGCCAGCAACGGCACAGTCGTGATCATGATCTGCGGGTAGCGCCGGTTGGTGGATGGAATATCCGAGGACATGCGCACGTGCAGGAAGTGATCGGGGGCGATCTTAGTCGGCACTTGCCGCGGCGTGATGCTGACATTGCAGCTCGAGCCCCCATCCGCAAAGCCGAGCACGAGCTGGCCGAGTAGCGGCCCGAACGTGAAGTTGCTCGTGCAACCGCTGGTGTCGACGGCCCACTCGGAGTTGCGAAAGATGAACGCATTGTTGTCCGTCCACTTGGTGAACGGCTCCCAGTCGGCTCCTTGATCGAAGGTGGCGAGGAAGTCCATCTTGGGCGGCGCTTCTGGAGTCAGGTCGACGTACGCGCGCGCCACGGGCTTGGGGCGGTTGGCGGGGTCATGCTGACCGTTGATGAACACTTCGCCCGACGATAGGCGCGCTTCATCCAGCGTGAGGGACGGCTGATTGAACGGCATCATGCTGGTGCGGTCGATATCGGCATCGGCGTGCGCCGCGGAGATGTAGCCACCTGCGAATGGACAGCCCGCGTCCAGCGCCTCCACGATGAAGCGAGTTTTGGCCGTAACGCCCGGCCAAGTGAGCGACCAAACCGGCTTCACGCCTTGGTGCAGCACCTGATCGAAACGAGCATCGCCGGCCGCCAGCACATCGAAGCTGCCCGGGTACGTCACGCGGTGCAGCTCGACGCTGTCCGGCTCTTGGCTGTCCAGGATCGCGAAGCGCTGCCCGAGATCTGCAATCTCGGCCGCCGGCTGCGCCGCGCGCGCGTCGTGCTCGGGCCCGTCGGTGAAGAAGAAGACGACGTTGTCGCCCTGCCAATCCGCACCTGGAGCGTAGTGGATACGGTACACGTTCTTGGTGGCGCTCTTCGCGGTGTAGAAGGCGATGCCGTCGTCGCGCCAGCCTTTGGCCAAGAGCGCGTCGCGAGCTGCCGCGTCGGTCAGGTACTCGGCGCTGTTGGCTTCGGAGTACAGCGGCACGACCCAATCGGCGTTGCGAAAGCCGCCGCCGCCGCTCGGGTCTGCGACCCGATACACCGGCAGCCGGTCTGGACCGGGTGTCAGGTACACGTAGCCGAGCGTCGCCTCGTCCGCACTGCGCACGTAGTTGTGGCGTGCGTTGTCGCAACCGCTGAGCGAACAGTCGAACAGGTTCGCGGTGTCGGCCTCGCGCGCCTGAAACACGCGATCGCCAGCGCAGCGATAAATGCCGTCTTTTACGCCGACTTCGCCCTTGTCGCCGATCAGCCAGTCGCCGGCTGCGGGCTCCGGATAGATGCGGTAATCGAGCGCGCCGGCGACCGGCTCGAACTCGACGACGGCGGTGTCACCGTGCATCGTCACGTGCACGTTCCCAATCGTGGGCAGCTCGGGCACACAGGAGGTATCGCCTGCCGCGCACGGCTTGCGACAAGCGCCGCCGCTACACGTCAATCCGTCGCCGCAGGCTTGGCCGTCGCACTCGCTGTCGAGGCAATCGACGTAACCGTCGCAATCATCGTCGACGCCGTCCGAGCAGGCGGTTTCGCTAGCTGCGGACGCCGTGCAGGTTGGGCCCGCAGTGGGGGGCTGTTTCGAGCCATTCGGCGCGACGTGAGAGACCTGTCCGCAGCCGCACGCGAGCAGCGCCAGCGCCCATGAAATCCCAAGCTTTGCCATCATCCACCTCGCGCTCAGCGTATCACTCCGTTTCGTCGTTCAACTGCTTTCGTACAGCGCCTGGAAGCGGTGTGGCGAGCCCCCTCCGACGGGGGCTCGCCACACCGCTGTCTGAGCGACCTGCTAGCGCGCGCGGTTCGTACGAGATTTTGGCTCTCGAAAGTGTGACAAGCAGTCGAGCGCGACCGACAATCGAGTTGAGCCACGTGCCTGTAGGCCCCGATCGCGTTGTTTGCGCTGACCGCGCAACGCGTGCGCGAGCTTCACCGGCGCGCGTTCCGAAGAGCTCAGAGCTCGATCTGCGCGCCGATTTCCATCACGCGGTCGGGCGGGATGTTGAAGAACTTGGTCGCCGGTTGCGCGTTGCGCGACATGAACGAGAACAGGCTGACGCGCCAGCGAGCCATGCCAGGGCGACGCGTCGCCACCAAGTTCTCGCGGCCGAGGAAGAACGTCGTGTGCTCGACGGTGTGGATCAAGCCAGCCGCAATCAGCAGCGCGGGCGCGTCCGGTTGCTCCATGAAGCCGTAGCGGCCGACGATGCGACAGAAGCCGTGGTCGAGCTTCTCGAGCTTGAAGCGGTCTTCTTCGGCGATGCGCGCGCTGTCGTCGGTCACGATCGTGAGCAGCACGATGTTTTGGTGCAGCACGCGGTTGTGCAGGAAATTATGGAGCAGCGCGGGCGGTGTGCCGTCGCGCGTGCCAGTCATGAACACGGCTGTGCCCGGCACGCGCGCTGGCAGCTCGACCGCGATCACGTCGTAGAAATCCACCAACGGCAGCAGTTGCTCGCGGAAACGCTCTGCGAGGATCTCTCGCCCGCGCTTCCAAGTCACCATGATCGTGAAGATGATCGCGCCGATGGCCAAGGGCACCCAGCCGCCGTGCTCGATCTTCGAGACGTTCGCGCTGACGAAGAACATCTCCGGAATGAAGAAGACGAGCGTGATCGGGATCGCGATGTGCAGACCCCAGCCCCAGCCGTAGCGCACCAGGTAGAACGCGAGCACCGTGGTGATGATCATCGTCAGGGTGACCGCGATGCCGTAGGCAGCGGCTAACGCGCTGGAAGACTTGAAGCCCAGCACCAGGCCGATGGCCGCGAGCATCAACGCGTAATTGACGCTTGGAATGTAGATCTGGCCGCGCTCGTGAGCAGAGGTGTGACGGATCGAGAAGCGCGGCAAAAAGCCGAGCATCGTCGCTTGGCTCGTCAGCGAGTAAACGCCCGAGATCAACGCTTGCGAGGCGATGACCGTGGCGCACGTGGAGAGGATGACCACCGGGTACAGTGCCCAGGCTGGCACCATGCGGAAGAACGGGTTCTCGATCGTCTCCGGGTGCTGAATCAACAGTGCGCCTTGGCCGAAATAGTTCATCAGCAGGGCGGGGAAGACCACGGCGAACCAGGCCAGGCGAATCGGCCGGCGCCCGAAATGGCCGAGGTCGGCGTACAGCGCTTCGCCACCGGTGACGGCCAAAAATACTCCGCCCAGCACGAGCAAACCGCGCTGCCCGTGGCTGGCCAGGAAGTGCACGCCGTACCAGGGGTTGATGGCCGAGAGCACGGATGGCGAGTGAATGATGTGGCTCACGCCGAGCGAGGCGATGGTGATGAACCACACGAACGTGATCGGTCCGAAGACCGTCCCGATGCCGGCCGTCCCGCGCTTCTGAACCACGAACAGCCCGATCAAGATTGCGATCGTGATCGGCACGATGAACGCTTCCAAGCGCGGGGCTGCAATCTCGAGGCCTTCTACGGCGCTCAAGACGGAGATGGCGGGCGTTATCATGCCGTCGCCGTAGAGCAACGCGGAACCGAACACGCCCAGGAAGATCAGCGGCAAATAGCTACGAGATTTGCGCAGGTTCGAGGTGGTGAGCGCCATTAGCGCTAAAATGCCGCCTTCGCCCTTGTTGTCTGCGCGCAGTATGTAAGCGACGTACTTGAACGACACCATGATGATCAGCGACCACGAGATCAACGACAGCACGCCGAGGATGTTTACCCGGCTGGTCGCCATCCCGCCGACGAAGCACTCGCGCACGGAGTACAGCGGGCTGGTGCCGATGTCACCGTACACGACGCCGAGCGCGCCGAACGCGAGCTTCATCAGGTAGCGGTTGCCGCTGCCGTGTGCGTGCCCATGCCCTTCGGCGCTCGGAGTTGCGTGGTTGGGGCGAGAGGGCACGGCGACGGGACTTGGGGCGGCAGCAGGTTCGGTCATCGACCGGCGCACGCTACCGCAAATTCATGCCGTGTGTATGAGACTAGCCTCGGAGCCAGAACACGGTGAAAGCGTCCCCGCCTTCGTCGGACTCCGCTGGCCGTGAATGTTCAACGTAAGTGGAAGCCCGCAGGTGCTCGCGCACACTTATTTTTAATGCTCCAGTGCCATGCCCGTGCAGCACGAAGCCTGCAGGTTCATTGCTACTCAGCAAGCGATCGACGAATGCGTCGACGCGACCAAGCGCCTCGTCGACACGTTCGCCGCGCAGGTCGAGCGTGATCGCTTGAGTTCGTTGGGGCGGCGCGGAAGGTTTCGGCTGGGTTGCGAGTTTTGCCTTCGGCTTGGCGCGAGCCTGGGCTTTTGGAGCGCCGCCGCTCGCAAACGACAGGTCTACAATTGGTACGAGTAGCTTCATCGCGCCGATCATCAGCCGTACCTGCTCGCGGTCGCATAGCTCGATTATTTGACCCGTGGTGCCGAGCGTTCGATGCCGCACAGTCTGTCCGACGCGCAGCTCGTGTTTCGCCAGCTCGCGCGCTGCGGGCACCGCGGCAGCTGGGCCCCGCTCGGCGAATTGCCCGCCAATCGCGACTTGGGCCGCGACTCGGCTGAGTCCGCGCTCCAGCTCTCGCAGCGCGGACGTATCCGCGGGCGCGGTCCCGCGAATCCGTGCGCGCACGCCTTCGAGCTCCTTGCGCGCGGCGCGCACCGAAGCTCTGAGATCGCGCACGTCTTGTTCCACCTCGCGGGCGGCTTGCTCGCGAAAAGCGTGGCGTTCACCTTCTAGCGCCCCGCGTAGCTCGGTCTCTCGCTGGCGCTCGAGCTCGACTTCGCGCCGCAGCGCCTCGAGCTCGGCGCGTTCGCGAGCCAGCTCGCGGAGCGCGATTTCGCGGTCGAGCGCTTGCGTGGGGAGCAGCGCCTTGGCGCGTTCGATGACGGCTTCGGGCAAGCCGTGACGGAACGCCACCGCGAGCGCACTCGACGGCCCGGGCACCCCCAAAAGAAGCCGAAAAGTCGGTGCCATATGCTCGAAGTCGAAGCCCACCGAGGCGTTCGCGAAGCGCTCGTTTTGAGTCGCGAGCTCCTTCAAGCGTTCGTAGTGGGTGGTCACACCAACCGCGGCACCACGTTCGGTCAACGCTTCCAGCACAGCGGCGGCGAGCGCGGCGCCCTCTTCCGGATCCGTGCCCGCGGCCAGCTCATCCAGCAATACCAGGCAGCTCGGAGTCGCGCACTCCAAGATCGCGCGCAGGTTCACGATGTGTGCGCTGAACGTAGACAGCGAGCGCACGATCGATTGCTCGTCGCCGATGTCGCACAGCACGAGATCGAACCAGCCGACGACCGACTCTTGCCGAACTGGCACGGGCAAGCCACAGCGCACCATCCACGCCACGAGCCCCGCGGTCTTCAGCGCTACCGTCTTACCGCCGGCGTTGGGGCCGGAGATGATCAACGCTTGGCGCGAGACGAGCACGATGTCATTGGGTACGACGTCGATGCCCGTCAGCAGCAGCAGCGGGTGACGCGCAGCGCGCAGCTCGAGCCGCGCGTCTTCTTGGATCGCGAGTACGACCGATTGCGTCTCGTCCGCCCAGCGCGTGCCGGCGCTGCACAGGTCGGCCGCAACGCAGGCGAAAAATCCGCCTTCGCAGGCGTCGTGGGCGGCCTTGACTTCACTCGACAAGGCCACCAAGACGCGGGCCTCCTCGCGGGTGGCCTCTGCTTCTGCCACGCGCAGGCGGTTGCCGACAAGGGTCAGCTCGCGCGGCTCGACGAACAACGTGCTGCCCGACGCGCTCGAGCCGAGCACGATGCCGTCGACGCGCAAATGCGCGTCGGAACGGATGGGCAACACGAAGCGCCCCTCGCGTTCGGTATAGTACTGACCCTGCAGCAGATCTGCGAAGCGCCCCATCAGCTGGCCGAGGCGCCGCTTCATTTCGTCGCGGGCTTCGCGCACTTTGGCGCGCGCGCGCGCAAGCTCGGGGGAGGCGCGATCGACGACCGCGCCGCCTTCATCGATGCACGCAGACAGCCGTTCGCGCAGCCGATCGAGGCTCGCGTCACTGCCGATCGCGGCGGCCAAATCCGGCGCGCTTTCGCCGTGCGCCTTCACGTACACGCGCAAATCTTGAGCCAGGCCAAGCACGCGAATTAGCGCCCACAGCTCGGGACCGCTGGCGACACCGTCAGCGCGGACGCGCTCGAACAGCTCCCCGAGCTCTGGGAACTCGCGCACGGGCAGCGGATGCCCGGAGTTGAAGAGAGCGACGGCATCCCGCATGCGAGCGAGCCGGCTTCGCGCTTCCGGCAACGTGTCTGCGGGTAGCAGCGCGCGCACGTACTGTGCCGCGGCGCGGCTCACACAGCGTCCGGCGATCCGCTCGAGCAAAAGCGGCCATTCGAGCGCAATGCGCGAGTGTTGTTCTTGGGCTTCGGCGCTCGTCACGCGGCGTTTCTAGCAGAACGCGCCGAGCGTGCGAGTCAGCCGGCTAGCGCCGTCGCGTCCAGGCAAGCGAGCGGCGTCTGCTCACCAGCGTACGCGCTGAGCGTGATGCCGCCGATGCTGGCGTCTTGGTCCAAAGCTTCGGCCAAATGCGTGAGATTGTGGCGCGCACGGCGACCATGACGCTCATCGACGGTGAGCGCGAAGTGTCCGCCGCCGGCCGCGCTCAGGCGGGACAGCAGGCCGCGAGCCAAGACCGAACGCGCCGCCGCCGAATCCCCTTCGCAGCGCCCGTTGGAAACGAGCACCACGGCCCGCAGGTTCCAACCTTTGGACTCCAGCCGTTGTACTCGGCTCGCCACCTGCGTGATGAGCGACGTGGGCTCGCCCTCGTAGTGCTGAGCAACGACGGCCATGTCACCGGAATGACTCGGATCGAGCCAGCGGGGCCAGCTGGCGCCGAATTCAATCACGACTAGCGTTGCGTTGCGGCTCCTCATGGCGATCCTCCTACGCGCCAACCGTTACGGCAGGCGCGGCCATGCGGCCAAGAAATCAGCCTTTGCCGGTCTTCTTTTTCGCTTCGGCCCTGGCGTCGCCTTTGGGCGCGGTCTTCTTGGGCGGCCGGAGCGGGCCCTTCTCGCCGTCTTTGCCGCTCACGGCCGTGGCCGACAGGCTCTTCTTCAAGGCTTCGAACAGGTCGATGATTTGAGCCTTCGGAGCTTCGGGCGCCAGGGTGATTTCCTTGCCCTCGACCTTTTGCTGCACGGCCGAGTCAACGCGCTCGCTGTACGAGTCGCTGTACTTGTCGGGCTCGAAGCTCTCACTCGACAGCTGCTCGATCAGCTTTTCGGCTAGGTCGTGCTCTTTGTCGCTAAACTTGAAGGTGGCGCCGGTGTCGATCTCGTCGAACGCGCGCACTTCGGTCGCGTAGTACAGCTGGTGTAGGATGATGCCGTCCTTGCCGTAGGGCCGGATCAGCACGAGCTGCTCTTTGCCGCGGCTGGCCCAGCGCCCGACCGCGACCATTTCCTTCTTGGTCATCGACTCGGACAACAAGCGATACGCCTTGTCCCCGCCTTTGTCCGGACCGAGGTAATATGTCTTCTCGACCGACACGAAATCGACGCTGGAGAGTGGGACGAATTCCGCGATTTCGATGCTGTTGCTGCGCTCGGCTTCGAGCGCCTTGATCTCTTCGTCGGTAAAAGTCACGTATTGACCGCGGGCATACTCGTAGCCCTTGACCATCTCCGTGCGCTCGACGACTTCGTTGTTGTCAGTCG
>DATCFJ010000495.1:0-5023 GCA_036509605.1 Polyangiaceae bacterium
GAACCCCAGGCGCGTGCGGAGCGTCAGGCTGTAGTCGCGATTTGTTTCTGGGGTGGCGAGCGGCAGCGGCGACTCGAACGGCGCGCGTGACGAGCCACGCAAGCGCAGCGCGCGCAGCGCCAGCAGCGTGACCACCACGAACGGCCAGGCCAACACCGAAAATGCGGGATCGCTCCGGGAAATCACGATGCTGGCGAAGGCAGCACACAGCGCAGCCAGCACGGCCGCCAAGAGCGCCGCGCTACCTGGCACGAAGAACGCAGCTCCGACCGCCATCGCCGACAACGCCGCGTTGTAGGAGGCAGCCAGCGCTGCCACACCATGCGGGGACGCGCCGAGCTGCTCTGAAAGCAGCCTGGCGCACAGCACACCGACCAGCCCGAGCAGCGTGGACAGGCGCGAATACGCGAGCGCGGCAGCGAGCACCAAGAGGCCCGCTGCGCGCGAGGGGTCGAACACGACCGCTCCGCACGCGCGCAGCACGTGATCCTGTGCGTCGCCGAAGCTGTGGCTGATCACGAGCAGCGGGATCTGCCCGCTCGCCGAGAACGGCGTGAGCGCGGCGCAGCGCCCGGAAATAGCGATGATCAACAGCGCCGGCAGCGCCAGTACCGGCAAGCCGGCGCCGCGCCAAAACAGATCGGACAGCACCGCCGTCAAGACCACGGTGCCGAGCGCGCCCAGCGCCGTGAGCGCTAGGAGCTCGAACGAAAGTGTTCGCCCGTGCGCGATCGCGAGCCCAACCAGCACGGCGTTGTAACCGTAGTATCCGCGTTCGACGGCCGGACGCGAATAGCCGAGCACGAGCGCCAGGGCGGTGGCGACAGCCGCGCTGAACAACGCGAGCCCGCCACTGATCGGGTAGAGCCACGTCGCTGCCAGCACCAGGCAACCCGAGGTGCGGCGCTTGGTGAGAATGATGTTCGCGTAAGCCTGCAGCAGCGCTGTGACGAAGAAACGCAGGCTCAACATGGCTCAGCCGTGAGAGGTAGCCAGGCCCAGCGGGCTCGCAGCGCCGAGCTTCAGGCGCGCCGGCAAGAGCTCCGGGCGCGTCAAATCATCCAACTCTTCGGCGCGGCGAATCAAGTCGACCCGCCCGTCCTCGCCGATCAATACACAGGCCGGACGCAGCCGAATGAACTGCATCGATTGCGTGAACGTGTAAGCGCCGACCGGATGAATCGACAGCCGCTCGCCTTCGCGCAGATCGGGGAGGGCGATGGTTTCGCGCACGCAGTCGATGTTCATGCACAAGGGGCCGAAGATTGTGGTGTCCTCGACGAAAGCGTCGACCGCTCGTGTCGGCGCAACGTTGAGCCGGTACCACCAAGCCGTGAATAGCAAGTTGGTGCCGGCGTCGATCACGATCGCGCGTTTGCCGTTGGCGAGCCGCTTGCTGGCGACCACCGTGGTCAGCAGGGTGCCGGCATCGTCGATCAGCGCACGGCCGGATTCCATCAACAGTGGCAGCATCGGTTGCGACCCGCCGCCCGCGATCAACGCCTTGCTGATCTCGTCTGCATAGTCCGCGAAGCTCGGCGCCAGTGCACCCGAGTGGTATTGGTTCGCCAGCGTGTTACTCGACGCGAACCCGCCGCCGAGACCGAGGTGAGTTGGACGAACGCCTAAGCTGCGCTCGAGCTCTTGGCCGAAGCCGACGAGCTTGCCAGCGGCGACGCCGTACGGGGCTGGATCCAGCACGAAAGTGCCGACGTGGCTGTGCAGGCCGCCGAGCTTCAGCTTGCGCCCGCATACGATTCGACGCGCCGCCTGCATGGCTTGGCCAGAGTCGAGATCCAGTCCGAAGCGATCCCAACGGGGCAGAATTCCCGCGTCGAGGCCAACGCGCAGGCCGACGACCGGAGTGATGCCGGTCTGCTCTGCGATGCGCTCGAGTAGGTAGATCTCTTCCAGGTGGTCGGCGTGAACGATGGCGCGTTCGCGCACGGCGCGCGTGAGCTCTTCCTCGGTTTTTGCCGGGCCGTTGAAGACGATGCGATCGCCCGGCACGCCCAGGCGGCGAGCCTTGTCGTACTCCATACCCGAGACGACCTCGGCCATGCTGCCCTCTTGGTGAAAGATGGCGCAGATCGCGTCGAGGTAGTTGGTCTTGTAGGACCAACAGAACGTCGTGCCCGGATAGCGCCGGGCGAATACCTCTTTGGCCTCGCGGATTTTCGCGCGAATCTTGCGTTCGGAGAACACGAAGAGCGGAGAGCCGTACTCGCTGCACAGCTGTTCGATCGCCACACCGTCAACCTCACCCCGCGCGGCCAGGTTGGCGCGCCGACCGATCTTGTTCATACCGCCTACGGGGTTCTTGATGATCGCCGGCCGCTCGTAGCGTAGATTTCCCATGACCACTTTCTAGTTGTTGTTCCGCACTGGTTGACCCGACAAGGGCGAGGTCTTGACGCGAAGCGCGTCGGCTAAGGGCCCGCGAATGGCTAAGTCGGTCGATGATCGCGGTTGAGGCGCCCGGCTGGCGAGGCGCGACGAAGGCGCATACTGCTGATATGTAACTGAGGAGCAACGAAGCCAGCCGGGATGCATCGGCCGCGAGAGCGATCGACTTGGCCATTCGCGGGCCCTAAGCGAGCTGCGACGCAATGCGCGGCGCCGCGGGCGCTTCAGGCCGAGGCAGCACGGAATGCCGATGCCCGAGCGCCGTGAGCGCCTCGATGTCGCTGATGTTGCCGATCACTTCGGTGGCGTGCCGCACGTGAAAGACGCCGGCTCGATACTGGGAATACGCGGGAATTGGCTGCGAGAGCGCCATGCGCACGAGCCCCGCCGGCAGATTGACGCCCGCCGCAGTCGCTAAGTAGACCCAGGCTGGCAATCGCGGGTTGACCTCAATCAAGTAGATTTCGTCATCGCGCGTCTTGAGCAGCTCGACCTCGCACCCACCGCGCCATTCGAGCCCTGACACCACGCGGCGCGCCGTCTCCAGCACCGCCGGGTCCGAAACAGTCATGGCGCCCCAAGCTTTGCCGAGTCGGCTCACGATGGTCTTGCGCATGGCGACCGCGCCGTGTACGCCGCCTGTGCCATCGCCGAGTGCGATCACGTCGTACTCGTCGCCGACCACGAAGCGCTGCGCCAAAAGCGGGAGGCCCCAACGCGCTGCCAGCTTGTCGAAAGCTCCGGCAGCTTCTTGGGGTCCGTTCACGACCTCGGCCTCGTAGAATGGGCCTTTGACGACCATGGGATAGCCGAGCTTGAGGCCGGCGCTGGCGAGCGCGGCCGTGCCGCCAATGCTGATGGTCTCGGGCGTCTTGACCCCGAACCGCTCCGCCAGCTCGGGTAGCTGCTCCTTGCTGCGCTGCGCGAGGGCCGAGCTGGACGGCAGCACGACGCGAATGCCAAGCTCCGCCAGACTGGGCGAAATGCGCACTAAAATCGGCAGCTCTACGTCGAGGCAGGGAATCAACACATCGAAGGGACAGCTCTCGTGTATGTCCAGTAGGCGTTCCAAGTAGGCTGCGGGGCCCGCGCTCGGATAGGGCACCAAGAAGGCTTCGTCCACGAGCCCAACAGCGTACAGACCTGAATCGAAGGCGTCATATGCAAGGCCGACCACGAAGACATCGTCGAAGGCTTCGCGCAAGCTGCGGATCACGCCAGCGCCTGGCTGCGGATTCTCTCCGACGTGAATGCCCGAGACCGCGACGCGCAAGGGACGGATCATCGTACCGACTCCGCGCTGGTGAGCCCCAAATCGAGCAGCACTTGCAGAAACGATTCGACGTCGTCCTCCACGCTGTGACCTCCATCGAGGGTGTCTCTCAACATTTGCTGAATGGTGCGTATCGGTAGACCATCTTTCAGCGACTTCATCACTAGGAGCCCGCTCGAGTTGACGGTGAAAGACTGACCGGTGCGCGGATCGAACACGAAGCCAGTGTCACTGATTGCGAGTGACCGAAGCCGACTGAGGTCGTAACTTGCCTGTTGCATGCATGCCCTTCGCGCACCGCCCCGAGCGATGCTCTCGACGCACTGTGCGTGTGGCTCGCCAAACCGATCACGGCGCTCGCGGTTTTTTTTCGGGTCGGTGTCGGCGGGCCGCTCGACCAGGTTTCGCCTGACGAGGTCCCGACTGACTAGGAAGATGTCAAGAAGAAAGACCCGTTACCAGGCTGCCGGGCGTGCTCTCGAGTCTTCGTTTCAATCCGCGGTCACGCGGAATTTCGACTCAAATCGAAAAATCGCAGCCTCCCGTGATCCATTTGTGTTGGCGGATGCCACGTTGCTAAGAGTGGCCAAGCCGATGACCGGAGCCGGACGACGCGGGATGGACGCTCCCACCGAGCCGGACACGCTCGAGCTGGCCGAGAGAGCGGCGAGCGGGGATACGGCGGCAACGGCGCGCTTGCTGCGCTTATTGGCACCCGCCATGGCGCGCGTCGTCCGAGGCGTGATGGGGCCGTATTCGGCGGACACGGACGACGCCATGCAACAGGCGCTGATCGCGCTCGTGCGGGCACTCCCGGCATTTCGCGGTGAGTGTGCGCCGGCAGGGTACGCTTGCCGCATCGCGTTTCGGACCGCGCTTGCGCTGCGTAAAGCGGCCAAGGTCGAGCGCGTGCGTCGCGATAGCGTCGCAGACCTCGAGCTGGTGTTGGACACGGCGACGTTGCCCAACGGCTCCGAGGCGCGGCAGCGGACCGAGCTGGTGCGGGCGTTGCTCGACGAGATACCCGCCGCGCAAGCCGAAGCGCTGGCGCTGCGCACCATGCTCGGCTGGTCGATCGAAGAGATCGCGGAGGCCAGCGCGGCTCCGATCAATACGGTGCGCAGCCGCTTGCGCCTAGCCAAGGAAGCGTTACGCGAACGCATTCAAGCCGACCGTTCGCTGGCCGAAGGGCTGGGGGTGGCTCCATGAAAGTCATCGCGTTTCATCCTGACGAGCTCCTGGGTCGTGAGATTCAGGGCACGCTGAGCTCGGAAGAGCGAGCGCGTTTGGACGAGCACCTGGAGCGCTGCGCGGATTGCCGCCTGGAACGACAGCTGCGCGCGG
>DATCFJ010000496.1:0-3251 GCA_036509605.1 Polyangiaceae bacterium
GTGCTTAGGCCTACCTGCGGGCCGCCGGTCAGCGTCGGGTCCGTAGCGAAAGACGGAAGTGCTGCGGGCTTGTTCACTTGGAAGCTCCTTCGTTCGTCGTGTCGTCGCCGAGCCCGCCCACTGCGTCGAACTCGCCCCCGATCGTGTCGTCGCCGAGTAGCAAGCCGTCCTCGCCGTCCTCAAGGTCGACGTTCGGATCGATTGATTCGTTCACCTTCGCATCGTCGTTCGTGTCGTCGTTCTTCGTGTTGTTCATCTGTAAACCTTCGGTGTTACTGAGTTGAAAAACATGCTGGCCCGCTCCCCGTCATCGTTCGAGTCCGTGGCGGCAGCTTCACGCCACGACGATTCCCGATGGGGAGCAGGCCAGTCCCGCGCGCTTTGGTCCCGGCACAGCGGAGCGAATGATGGGCGGAGAAAACCCCACCGCTGTGCCGTGCTCGCCGCGACTTGGGCGAGCTGCAAACCGCTGATGTTCGGTTCGCGGACCGTTCTCGCAGCCGGGAGACTGAGAAAACCCGGCTGCAAAGTCTTGTGTGTGCGTCACTCGGGCTCCACGGCCGCGCGGAGACGAGCGACGCGGTTCTGCCGCATGCCTTCTTCGAGGGCCCAGGTCATCCGGTTGCGTGGCTTGCCGAGCTCTCCAAGAGCCACAATGGCGGCGGCAGCTAGATCCGCGTGACTTCCCCTGCGCCGCGGCGACGTCAGGGACGTTCCGCCGCCCGGCTGCGGGCGCGCAACGATCTCACTGAGCTGTGTAATCACGCGGCTGAACTCAACCGGGATCTTGATGCGCTCGTCTTTGAACACGGAGCGTGCTCGCACGTGGCGCGCGGTCTTTGCGTCCTGGCCACCTGCCACCGGCCGCAACGCGAACCCACCTGGCGCCAGGTGCTGGCGTGCTTCCGACAATAGGTGATGATCCGCGAAGATCGTCTTCTTCCCGTGCCGCGCCGCGAACTCGCAAAGCGCCGGCATGATGTCGGCGAGCCTCAGCGGCTTTCCACGGGGCTTGAATTCGATCGCGTCTGCGAGGCGAAGGCGCCCGTCAGGATGTGCGTGAATCGCGACGGCCGCGGTGCTGTCCTTCACGAGCCCGATGTCGGCGCCGATGAACGCGGTCCAACCTGAGGGGATCGTCCGAATCGCGCGGAGCTCGCGGTCGAGTGCGGCCTGCAACTCAATCGAGCCGAAAAACAAGCCTGAGCCGCCGCTGATAAAGGCCGCCCCGAACTCGCGCTCGTAGTTGTCGGGGTCGCGTGCCTTTTCCCGCTCGACGATCTCTCGTGTCGTTTCGTCCGGGCGCATGAGCAGCGTCGGTGCGTGCGCCGCAAGTGCCGTCGAAGGCTCGCCGAAGTTCTTGCTGAAGATGTCGAACAGCAGCCCGGTTTCAGCCCAAGGGGTTGACTCAAGGACGACCATCCCGCCTTTCACCACGCGCGGCGCAACGGCCTGGAAGCAATCCACGTCATTCACCGCCGCCGACTCGTCGCGGAAGAAACTCGACTCGCTCTGGACGGCCGATACGAGTGTGCGACCGCGAAGGGCAGAACCGCCGCGCGTCGCCGGCAGTGCTTCAACCGCAACGCGATGCCCGTCGGGTCGGTGAATTACGAAGCCGTCCGCTGTCTCTGCTTTGATGAGCTTTCCGATCGCCTGAACGGAACGAGCAGCACCAAGCGCGAAGCGCAAGCACTGCCGGGCGAGACGGGTATCGGGCGCCACGACGATCGCGCTGACCTGCTCGCCAGGGGCTACCTTGGAGATGTCCGCAGTCAGCGCTCGCCACAGACTGTACAGCGCGCCAAAAACGTACGTCCCGCCCACTCGGGCGCCCTTGACGATCGCGAGCACGCCGCGCGCGGATTGCGGAACCGTGTCGATTGGGCCAAACAGTGCGGTTGCGAGGGCGCGGTCGGCACCCCTCAGGTCGATTGGCTCCACGCCGTCGAAACCAACGAGCGCGAGCACGCGTTGCGCGGGAGTCAGCTCCACGCGCAGCACTTGCTCGACGAAATGCACGAAGGGGACGGCGGACTTCATCAGTGGGCCTTGAGTGAGGTCGCTGCGTCGACACCTTTGACCGCGGGTGACTCGTCGCCTTCGCTGTCGTCCTCGGACTCGGGCTCGGGCTCGGGCTCGTCGTCAAACTCCACGTCGTCGTCGAGATCTTCGCCGTCGACTTCTCCGGGGGCGTCGACCGTGGCGGCCGGCAGCGCGCGTGTCTGAAGCGCGGTCAGGACGTCGATGCGCTTTCGAAGCAGGTCAGCGAATTCAGAATAGGCCTCGGCGTCGTAGCCCTGGTCCGCGCCTGCAAGCCAGTCCTTCTCGGCCGAAGCCAGCCACATGTGCAGCAGCGGCAGCGCGCTCGCGTCGCAACCACGGACCGCAGCCGATGCCACTCGAAGCAGCGCTACCCAATCCACGCCGGTGCCGAACTCCTCGACCTGCACTTCGCCCGTCTTCTCGGCCGTTCCGCGAAGGCGTCGATTGACCACGTGCGCAGTGAAGGAGCTGGTGTTCACCAACGCCCGCAGAAGATTCGCGGGCACCTTGTCCCAGCTGCGGCCCGGCAGGCGACGCGCGCCGTGCTTGCTGATTACTTCGAGTGCGATCGCCTTCGGAACGAAGTGCAACAAGGCCTCGGCACGGAACACGAACAAGCGGCCGTCGTCGAGCTCCCACTCGGACAGGTCGTAGCCAGTCGTCGTAACGAAGCTCTCCTTCTTGCCCAACACGAGATAGTCATCCTGCGCTTTGGGAGCCGCAGATGAGTAGATGGTGCGTGCGCGCTCACGCCGTTCACGAGTTTCCTCGCGGTCAGCATCGAGCTCGGCCAGCGCCTGCCGACGTTCAGCGACCTGGGTCGCGTTGTCGCGTTCGTCCTTGAGCCGGTTGCGCGTGCGCTTCTCGGCGTCGGTGAGTTCGAAGCCCTCGGCCTCGAGGCGGTCGAACTCCTCGAGGGTCAGGCTTACAGGCTGTGTCGCGTTGGCTTCTTGCATCTTGCTAACTCCGGCGTGTGGTGAGCGTTCAGCAGGACAGGCCGGCGTTGCGGCGCGCCTTCAGCCAAGCGTCATCAAGGTGGTCAGGGTCGGCGGCGTCGGTCTTTTCGGTGTCGGCGGCGTCGGTGTCAGCGGGCGCGTTCGAGCAGATCTCAAAGAGCGCGTTCAGCAGCTTCTCGCCCTCGAGTTGCGTCTTCTTGTCGATGTCGCCAGCGTCCAGGATGGCCTGCAATCGTGCGCGAACGCGGG
>DATCFJ010000497.1:0-6021 GCA_036509605.1 Polyangiaceae bacterium
GCGTCGCGCAGTAGATCGTAGCCGCCCTCACTCAGGGCGACCACCGGGAAGCGGTCGCGCTCGGCCAGCAGCACCCGCCCGGCCATAGTCGCGCCTTGACTGAAGGCGACGAACAGCGTGGGGCCGTCCGCGATGTACTCACCAAACCGCGACCGAACCGCCTTCAGCGTGCTTTCCACGCGCAGCTCGATAGTGTGCGGCGAATCCCAGCCGTAACGCAGCGCGTCCATCTTCAGCCCCTGTGGGCAGACGACGAACGGGTACTCACTCGCGCCGAGCCGCCAGCCACCGCAGTCCCAATCGGCGCGATCCCCGGCGCCGTGAACGCCGACGATCAACGGCCTGGGTTCGCGTGCGCCGATGGGCGGCATGACGTACGCCAGGTTGCCGTCCTCGAGCGGCAGCTCTTCGAGCCAGCTCACGTTGGCGAGCGGCGGCAGCGAGCTTCGGGTACCGGGCTCCGCTGCACTTACCGAAGCCGAGCTCGCGACACTTGCTGAAGCCGCGCTCGCCGCAGCGGTCGAGACCGGCGCCGCCTTGGTTTCCTGACAGCCGACGAGCGACAGGCCGCCCAGCAGCAACGTTCGAGCGTCTAGCAACCGAGCCCCTGGAGCGTTCGTCGCAAAGCGGTATCGAGGTCGGTGTGCGGCTCTTCGCCGAGGAACGCCACGAGCTTGTGATTGTCCAACTTGACCGGCGTCGTCCACAAATATCGCATTTCGAGCACCTCCCGAAAGGTAGCAATGAACGGCGCCAGCAGGTACAGCGCGAACCACGGGAAGCGGCGGATGGGCGCGTCCGGGACGTCCGCGGCGCGCCGCGTGGCGTCTGCGATTTGCTCGCCTTGGTCGAACCAATGTCCTCCGAAGTGAAAGCTCTCGAATTGCGCTAGATCGGCCTCGCGCTCGACCAAACGCGCAATGGTTTCACCCAGGTCAGGCAGATACGCCCAGGCGTGACCCACGCCTGGCTTGCCCGGATAGGTGACCGAGCGCAGCGATTTCCCGGGCTTCACCAGCTGAGCGAACCAACTGTTAGTCGTTGCCGCGGCGCCGAAGAAGTCCCCGGCGCGCACCACCAATACGCGCACGCCGTCACGCGAGGCCTGCGCGAGCCGTTCCTCCATCGCGACTCGAATGGCGCCCTTGCGAGTGCTTGGGTGCTGTGGCGACGACTCGGAAACCACCGGGAACGCGTCGACACCGAAGTTGTACACCGTGCCCGGGAATACCAGGCGCGCGCCGGCTGCTTGGGCAGCCGCGATCGAGCTCTCGAGCATCGGCAATTGCAGGCCCTGCCAATTCTGATATCCGGGCGGGTTGGCCGCGTGCACCACCAGGCTGGCGCCGGCCGCGGCGCGCACGACGTCTGCCTGATTCATTGCGTCACCCTCGAGCCAGACGATCTCGCCGAGCGATGCCAGGCGCAACGCCGCCTTTTTCGGGTCGCGATTCAACGCGCGCACCGTCCAACCACGCCGAAGCAGCGCGCGCGCCGTCTCGCTACCGATCCCACCAGTGGCTCCAACGATCAATGCAATGCGATCCATGCTGTTCTCCAAGGCTCGGGGCTGACTGCCGCGTCCGAGACAGAACATCGGCGCAATCCTGATATAAATAAATTGCTGAAAGAAGACTACCTGATATACATTTATGTATGGCATTCTCGGAGCCGGGTTGGGAGCTGTATCGCTCGTTTTTGGCCGTCGTCCGTGAGCAGAGCCTGTCCGGAGCCGCCCGCGCCCTCGGGCTGACCCAGCCAACGGTGGGTCGGCACGTCAGCGCGTTGGAGCAGTCGCTGGGCGTGTCTTTGTTCACGCGCTCGCAAGCCGGCTTGCAAGCGACTGAAGGCGCTCTCTCGCTCGTACCCTACGCGGAGTCCATGGCCAGTGCGGCAGAGGCCCTGCAGCGCGCGGCCTCGGGCGAGGCGGGCGAGGATCGCGGCACTGTACGCGTCACCGCCAGCGAGATGATCGGCACCGAGGTGCTACCGCAGTGCTTTGCCACCTTTCGCCAGGCTCACCCGCGCATCATCATCGAGCTAGTGGTCTCGAACCGCTCGGATGATCTCCTGCGGCGGGACGCGGACATCGCCGTGCGCATGGTGCGGCCCACGCAAGGCGCGCTACTCGCACGCAAAATGGGCACCGTGCAACTCGGCATGTTCGCACATCCGCGTTACGTCAAAGCGCACGGTGTCCCCAAAGCGCTCACCGAGCTGGCCGCGCACCCGCTGATCGGCTTCGATCGCAATCCGTCGCTCCGCCGGCTGGACAAGCTTGGCATGCCCGTGAATCGCGAGCTGTTCGCGTTCCGCTGCGACAGCGATGTCGCTCAGTATGCGGCGTTGCGCGCTGGCTTCGGCCTCGGCGTGTGTCAAATAGCGTTGGCCAAACGGGACAAGCTCGTGCCAGTCCTGACCGGCGTCATCAGCTTCGAGCTGGGCGTGTGGGTGGTCATGCACAAAGATCTGAAATCGAGTCGGCGCATGCGGCTGATGTACGACCACCTGGCCGCACACCTCGAGGCGTACATCGCCTCCCAAGGCTAAGGGCTCAAGATTGGTCACATCTCGATCGGGGTGTTTTTTTGCCTTCGTGAGTGCGAGCGGCTTGCCAGAATCACGGCGTGAGACTCGCGCGAGCGCTGGGGACGATCTCGTGTCCTCGCGTGGGAGCCGATCTACGTCGGCCTTCCGACATCGATCGAGGTTCTCGCGGGCAGCCTAGACGCTGCAGAAGCGCGTGCTATGTAAAACTTTTGCATCTGGGGCGCGCGCGGAAAGGCCCCGACCCATGATCGCGAAGGCGAGCGCGCCGCGCCCCCCTAACCTGCCACGAAGCCGCGCCAAGCGCGGCCTACTGGGTGGCGGGTGCCGCGACGTATTCGCTGCCGATACCGGTGGCTTTGCCGGCGCCGTCGAGCAGGGCGGCGTTCACGAAGTCACCCGTCGAGCGGGAGAGGAACCACGCGTAGCGCACGACGAGCGGGTGCTTTTTCAGCATCACCAGCGCGTCGCTCAGGAACTTCTTGTCCACGTCGACCGATTGCAGGCGGCAGCTCCACTCGGTGATCCAGATGGGCTTCTTCCACTGCTCGGCCCACTTGATTTTGCCCTCGAGCGCCGAGGTGTCATTGCAGCTGCCGGAGTCCCAGCCATACCAATGCACGGCGATGAAATCGACGCGCAGGTTGTTGGCAGCGACTTGAGTCATGAAGTTCGGCAGCCAAGTGTCCATGCCAGCGACCGCGGGGCTGCCGATCAGCACGCCGGGCTGGTCCGTGTCGGGCCAGAGCGCGATCGCTTCGTCGACCGTCAGGTTGGCTTGATCAGATCCATCCGGCTCGTTGAATCCGAGCAGCGCCTTCGCGCCCTTGGCCACGGCCTTGGCGGGCGTCGGCACCCAGCTGAGCTTCTTCCAAGAGCCCCAAACCTGCGGCACGAATTCCATCGTCGCCGTGGGGCAGGGGTTCGTAGCGGCCCAAGCGTAGAACCAAGATAGCCCGAGCGTTTTCAGGTCGTCACAGCTGGAGCCGGAGAGGTTGAAGGCGAGGCCTTTCACGGGCTCGGCCCCCGCTGCGCCAGGGCTGCCGCCTGCTGCAGTACCGCTACCGCCGCCCGCGCTCGGAGCACCCGCTGCCGGCGATCCGGCATTACTCCCGCCAGCGTTCGCCTGCCCTGCGCCTGCGGGCGCGCCGCCGCTCGCACCGCCAGCAGAGCTCGCCCGGCCGCTCACGTTGCCGGCCCCCGAGCTATTCGTCTGCGCGCCCGCAGCTCCTGCCGCGCCGGCTCGAGCTTCGAGCGTCGCGTCGTCGACCGCGCCATGGCTGCTACAAGCACCCGCACCGACAACCAGAGCAGCTAGCCCCGCGATCGCGAACGAGAACTTCATGCTGTTTCGAGTAAATGCCGATTTCGGCGCCGCGGCAAGGTGCTCGATCTTACTTAGGAAAATTCTGCAATGACGAACAGCCGGGCTCAGCCGGCTGCCAAGAGCGGCAGTGAACTGGGCTTCTTTGCGTGTTTCTGAAGCAAGTGCTTGAGGTCGCCTTTGCACGAGCCACAGCCGGTTCCAGCACGCGTGGCGTCGCCCAAGGCCTCGGGCGAGTCGGCGCCTGCCGCAATCGCTTCGCACAGCGATTGCTCGGTTACCTTGTTGCAATTGCAGACCATGCGCTCCCCGGTCGGAACGCTGGCGCGCAGCTGGCATAAGAGCTCGAGCGGGTCATCCGGGATCTGGTCGCCGCGGTCGAACATCTGCACCAGGGTGGCCGTGGCCGCGGTATTACCCACGAGCATCGCGCCCACGAGCTTGCCGTCGCGAACGATCAGCTTCCGATACGAGTCTCGACGCTCTTCGACGATTTGCAGAACTTGGTCGTGCTCCAGCTCTGGCTCGAGCGCGCCCATGGAAGCGACGTCCACGCCGGCCACTTTGAGCCGCGTGTACAGCTTGGATCCCCGGTAGCGTTCTTGCGGTTGCGCACCGGTGAGCACGTCAGCAAGCACGGCAGCTTGCTCCCACACGGGGGTCACGATGCCGTACGTGCGCCCGCGGTGCTCGGCACACTCACCGAACGCATATACGCCCGGCACCTCGGTCGCCAAGGTGTCGTTCACCAAAATGCCCTTATTTACCGGTAGCTCAGAGGCGCGAGCCAGATCGATGCGCGGCCGCACGCCGCACGCCAAGACAACCAAGTCGGTAGATAAAGTCGCCGCGTCGTCGAGCACGACGCCGGTGACGCGCTCGTCGCCGTAGATCGATTCCACGGTTCGCCCGGTGCGCGTGAAGATGCCGTGACGCTCGATCTGCCGACCCAGCATTTCGCCGCCGATTTCGTCCAGCTGGGCATTCATCAGGATCTTCGAGCTTTGCACGACAGTCACGTGCAGCCCGATGTCGCTCAGCACTTTTGCAGCCTCCAAACCGAGCAGCCCGCCGCCGACCACCACAGCGCCGTCACCCGAACGGGCGTATTCACGCATGCGGATGCAGTCGGCGATCGTGCGATACACGAACACGCCGTCACGAAGCTCGCCGTCTTCACCGCGCATGCCCTCCAGCGGGGGGACCAGCGGTTGGCTGCCGGTCGCTAGAATGGCCACGTCATAGCGACGTTTCTGGCCATCCGCCGTTTCGACGACCTTACGCAGCGTGTCCAGGCGATGGACACGCGTGCCGTGGATCAAGCGAATGCCGTGTGCGTCGTACCACTCGGGCGTCTTGGTGACGATCGAGTCCGGCGACTGGCCGGCCAGTACGCGGCCGAGCATGATGCGATTGTACGCGCCGCCGCGTTCCTCGCCGAAGACCGTGATTTCGTACTTGTTCGTTGCGTCACGGCGCACGAGGTCGTCCAGCAGGCGGCAGGTACCCATGCCGTTGCCAATCACACATAGCTTCTTCTTGCGGATGTTCACGCGGATCCCTTCGAGCTTGCATGCTCGGCCCGCGCGCGCACGGCGCAGACCTTGAACTCTGGCATTCGACTGAGCGGGTCGAGTGCTGGAATGGTGAGCAAATTGGCGGCCTGGCGGCCCCCCCAATGAAACGGTGCAAACAGCGTGTCCGCGCGGATGTCAGTGGAAACCCGAGCCGCGAACGAAACGCTACCGCGTCGGCTCTCAACGACCAGCGACTCCCCTTCTGCCACGCCCAGACGCTCCGCCAAGCGCGGGTGGATCTGGACCATCGGCTCGGGCTTGGCGTCGATCAGCTGGGCGACGAGCCGCGTTTGGGCTCCCGAGTTGTAGTGCTCCTTGTAACGCCCGGTCGTAAAATACAGCGGATACGCGGCGTCCGGTAGTTGTGCCGCCGGGCGGTACGGAACCGCATGAAAACGCGCGCGACCGGAGGGATGAGCGAAGCGCTCCGCGAACAGACGGGGCGTGCCGGGGTGGTCCGGCGCCGGGCAGGGCCAGAATACGCCCTGCGCGTTGCGGATCTTCTCGTAGTCGATACCGCTGTAGTCTGCCTTGGTCCCGCGCGTCGCCAAACGCAGCTCGTCGAAGACCGCT
>DATCFJ010000498.1:0-3350 GCA_036509605.1 Polyangiaceae bacterium
CCCGCCGCTTTCGACCGAGCGGCTGCTGCCCGGCCCCGACGGGCTGGTGCGCATCGCGCTCAAGAAGCCGTTCAGCGACGGCACCGTCGCGGTCGACTTGGACCCACTCTCGTTGCTCTGCCGCCTCGTCGCTCTCGTCCCCGCGCCGCGCTTCCACACCGTGCGCTACTCGGGCGTGCTCGCCGCCGCCTCGAAATGGCGGCCATTCATCGTGCCTAAGCCAGCGCCGACAGGAGCGACCGACCCAGCGTCCACCAGCGATCAGCAGTCCTGCGGCCTGCCGCCGGAGTGCGTGGACGGCTCTCGCTATCGCCCCTGGGCCGAGCTGCTCAGGCGCACCTTTGGCATCGATGTCGAAACGTGCCCGCGCTGGGGCAGACGCATGCGCCTCTTGGCCGTCATCACCGACCTCGCTATCGCCGCGCGCTTGCTTCGTCACCGCGGCGAGCCGACCGAGCCCCCCACCCGCGCTCCCGCTCGAGCCCCGCCGTTCTGGCAGAGCAAGATTGTACGACGGCACGGTGAGCACGAGCAGTCCGCGCAGCTGGGGTTGTTCGACGGAACCGAGACTGCACGGACCCGGGCGAGCGAAGAGTGGTGGCCGACGCGGGCTGCAGGGCGGACGTTTGTTCGCGCTGCGCGTCGCCCTCGCCCGATTGCAGTCTCAGTGGCTCCCAACCCCCGTCCAACGCTCACTCCGCAGCGCCGAAATGGCGCCGAGGACCGCCGCCGTTCTGACCACTCCCCAATTGTTTCGCCTCGCGCGGCGACTCTTGCCGGCTATTGCCAACTCTGCCTTCGCTTTCCGCTATCTGGTGTCGTCTCGTGTCGGGCCCGTGCTCACGATTCAGGCAGCGATCTTCGAGGGTCGCGTGAGATCAGCCTGGTTTGGATAGGACTGGGGTTAAATCCCCAAACGGGGGGTGGGGACCCGCTGAACTCACTTCAGCGGGTGCGGGGAGAATCCCCCGATGTTTGACAGACCCCGGGTTCGGCTCTACGCCCCGTGCGTCATGAGCGAACAGCCGACTTACGCCGCGCGGGAAATCGGGCCGGACGATCCGGTACCCGGGGTCAAACACGTGATCTTGGTGATGAGCGGCAAGGGCGGCGTGGGCAAGAGCACCGTTGCCACGAACCTGGCGCTGGCGCTGTCGCGCATGGGTCAGTCCGTGGGTTTGCTCGACGCCGATATCTACGGGCCCAGCATCCCAACCATGTTCGGCATCACGGGCCAACCGCTCAGCGACGGCAAGCAGATCCAGCCGCTCGAGCGCTTCGGCATCAAGCTGATGAGCATCGGCTTCTTACTGGAGGACTCCAAGTCCGCGGTCGTTTGGCGCGGTCCGATGCTGCACGGCGCCCTACTTCAATTCTTGAAGGACGTGAACTGGGGCAAGCTCGACTTCCTGCTGCTCGATCTGCCGCCCGGCACTGGGGATATCGCACTCACGCTGTCGCAAAAGGTTCGCAGCACCGGTGCGGTGATTGTCACCACGCCCCAAGAGGTCGCGCTGCAAGACGTGTACAAATCCGTCTCGATGGCGCAGAAGGTCGGCATCCCGCTACTCGGTGTGGTCGAGAACGAGAGCTACTTCATCTGTGACGGTTGCGAGAAGCGCCACGAGCTGTTTGGCAGCGGCGGGGGCCAGAGCATCGCCGATTTCGCCAAAGCGCCGCTGCTCGGACAAATTCCGCTGCACCCGTCCGTGCGGCAGTGGGGCGACGCCGGAACCCCAGTGGTCCAAGCAGCTCCGGAGTCCGAAACCGCGCAGGCCTTCGTGTCGGTGGCCGCTAAACTGCTGGAAAACCTCCAGCAGAGTGAGCCCGAAGCAGGGCTTTTGATCGATCGCAGCGGCGGTGTAAACCGGCGCCTGCCGATTGCGCGCTGAACGGAGCTACAGCGCTCGCAACGATGAGAAACATAGCCGCCTTCTGGGAAGATTGGCAGGCGGCTGCAAGAGAGATATAGGGCACTCGCCCCCCACCGCCATGACGTCCACAGACACCATTTCAAGCGACGCCCCGTCCACACCCAGCGCCGACCACTCGGAGAGCATCGCCCAGCCGATCGCCCAGCCGATCGCCCAGCCTGAGAGCGTTGCCCCGACAGCAGCTCCGCACGCCGAGGTTGAAGCGTTGGTCGCCGCGGGCGAGTCCCCCGCGAGCGAGGGTGACAGCGAAAGCGACGAAGGCGAAGGCGAAGGCGAGGGCGGGGAGAGCGAAGGCGGCGACGCTGCCGCTGCAGATGGCGCTCCTGGAGTTGCTCCCGGCGACAAGCCGAAGAAGAAGCGCCGTCGCAAGAAGAAGCGTTCCGGCACTGGCGGCGGCGAAGCGCGCGAGGCGCGCGGCGAAGGCGCCCCGCCTCGTCCGCAGCACCACCGTGCGAGCGACCGCGCCCCGTTTCACACCGGCGAAGAGGTGTTCGGCAAAGTCACCGCGGTGCTCGAGACCGCGATCATGGTCGACCTGTCCGGCAAAGCGCTGGCCATCTTCGACCGCAACGAGATGGAACCGGATGACCTCGTGCCCGCGGTCGGCGACCGCTTCGTGGCGCGCATCCACAACGACGGCCTGCGCGGCGGCCTAGTCGTCCTGACGCGCAAACCCCTGCGCGAAGAAGAGTCCAAGCCCAAGGTCGAGCAAGCAGCCAAAGACGGCACGCTCGTGTCAGGGCTCATCACCGGCGTGATCAAAGGCGGCGTCGAGGTCGACATCGACGGTCTACGCGCGTTCGCCCCGGCGTCCGGCATGGATCTGCACCCAGCCAACGCGAATTTCGCGGTGCTGGTCGGGCAACGCGTCGAGTTCAAGGTCGTCCAGTACGAAAAGAGCGGCCGCGATGTCGTGGTTTCGCGCCGGCCGATGCTCGAGGCGGAAGCCCACGAACGCCGCAAACACGCGATCACCCTGCTGCAAGAGGGCCAAGTGATGCAGGGCGTGGTGCGCACGGTGGTCGAGTGGGGCGCGTTCGTCGCGCTGCCCGAAGCCGAGAACCTCGAAGGCTTGGTGCACGCTTCCGAAGCCAGCCACGACGCGCGCGTACCGCTCACCGAGCTCTTGCGCGCCGGCGACCGGATCGAAGTCAAGATCACCAAGATCGACGAGCGCGGCAAGATCTGGCTCAGCCGCAAAGCCCTGATCGAAGACCCGTGGTCTGTCGCCAAGCAGAAGTACGCGCAGGGCTCGCAGCACAAGGGCAAGGTCGTCCGCCTCGAGAAGTTCGGCGCGTTCGTCGAGCTCGAGCCGGGCGTCGACGGCCTGCTGCACCTCTCGGATCTCTCGCTCGAGCGCATCGAACATCCGGAAGCGGTGCTGAAGCTCGAGCAAGAAGTCGACGTGATCGTGCA
>DATCFJ010000499.1:0-2956 GCA_036509605.1 Polyangiaceae bacterium
GAGCCAGCGAAGCCTTGACCTTGCCCCAATTGCGCCGACCGCCGGACTTGTGATGGGAGATCTGCGTCCGGCAACCGACGGCCTCGGCGACGCTCAATGTCTCTTCCACCGACTCGAGTAGGCGATCGCCTTCGCTGCGCATGTGCGTCGCGTAGACGGCCGAGAACTCCGCAAGCGGCCGAGCCACCTCGATGATTTCCTCGAGCGTTGCCGCGCGACCCGGTCGATAGATGAGCCCGGTCGAAAACCCAACCGCGCCCTGCTCTAGTGCACGCCGCAGCAGCGCGCTCATCTCGGCGAGCTCGGCGCCGCTGGGCGCTCGCTCTTCGTCGCCCATAACCCGCGCGCGGATCGCGTTGTGACCCACCAGCGAAGCGGCGTTTACCGCCGGGCGCGCGGCGCCGAACGCCCGCTCGTAACCGGCTAGATCCTCGAAGCGACTGGCAAAGCCTGGAAAGAGGCTGGCATTGCCCGGCGGCTCCGCGCCGCCAAGAACCAGCGGCGCCAGGCTGAAGCCGCAGTTGCCGATCACCACGCTGGTGACGCCCTGCAGCAACTTGAAGGGCAGGTCTGGCGTGTTCAGCAGCGCGGCGTCGTCGTGGGCATGGACATCCACGAAGCCGGGCGACAGGGCGCGACCGGCCGCGACAATCTCGCGCTTACCGGTTGGGCCGGGGCCGAGGCGCGCGATGCGATCGCCCTCGATGTGCACGTCCGAGATCCGCGGCGGCTCGCCGGAACCGTCCACCACCAGCGCATCGCGAATACTGAGATCGAAGCTCATGGTTCCAAGGCCGAGGCGAGCAAAGTGCCTCGGCGCTTGGAAGCCACGTTAGCGCTAGTTGCAGTTAGCAGTAAGCGCGTAGCGCACCTGAGTCTTGACGGCCGTGCACTCGGACTCGCAGGAGCTGTTCGGTCCCGGACCTAAATTGCAGACTTCAGCGGCCTTCGCGGTGCCGCCCCCAGTGGGGCAAGCCGACGGTAGGACCCAGCAAATCCCCTTGAGGGGTTGGATGGCCGGACACGCTGCTGCATCGGCCCGAAAACCACAAAAGCCGCCCTTGGCCGTGCACGCAGGGTCGACGGGTGCGACGCAGGTCACGGTATTGGTGCTACTGGCGCCGGTCTTCGGGCAAGCGCCCGCTGCCAGGCTGTTTTCGCCGTTCAAATGCATCAAACAGGCGTCGTGATAGGTGAAGCCGTCGCAGCCGCACATGGCCGTCTCCGCAGTGCCTGCGCAGTCGGTCGGACGCGCGGTACACGTGCCGGTCGCGCCCAGCGAGCAATCCGACTTGGCGCAATACTGGCTCACGGTGCAACCCGCGTTGTCGGAGCAAGGCACCGGACCAGCGCCGCCACCACCCGAGGTGCCACCAGCACCAGCACCAGCACCAGCACCAGCACCAGCACCAGCAGTGCCGCCATTGCCACCCGCGCCAGCAGTGGCGCCGCCGGCACCAGCACCGCCCGTGGCACCCGCAGCGCCGCCGCCAGACATGCCCCCGCCAGACATGCCGCCGCCGCCACTCTTGCCGCCGGCACCGCCGCCACCGTTGCCGGCTTTGCCCGTCGAGCCGCCCTTGCCGGCTGTTCCCATTGAACCGCCCGCGGGAGATCCGGAGGCGCCGCCGTCGGTCGAGGTCGCGCCTGCACCGGGTGCGCCCGAGGTCTGGTCGGAGCCGCCCGCTTGATTGAACGCGCCGCCGCTTTGATCGCCTGCGACGCCGCTATGCGCCCCGGCCTGATTCGACGCGCCGCTCGAGCCGTGAACAGTGCCAGCACCGCCGTCCGACGCAGTGAAGAGGCCAGCGGAATCACCGCTACCGCAGCTGATCGCCGCGCCACTCATCACCAACCCAAGACCAAGATACCAGCGAGCTCGCACGCGTCTCATGACTCAATCCTCGTTAATTTAGTTGTCCGCACTAAGCGACCTAACCTTAAAAAGTACAGCAGTTTTCCTCCTGATGTCAAAGGCTCGTGCGCGGATACTCGTTCGCTACAAAGGCTTACCTTGTGCGACCCAACTCGCTACCAGTTGAATGTCGTCAGCTGAGAGCGGCGGCAGCGCGAGCGGCATCCCGCGAACATCACCGCGCGGCGTTTGATGCTGCTCGTCGTGACGCGCCAGCAGCGCCGCGACTAGGCGCGGCGTACCGTCGGCGAGCGGTTCGAACAAGCTGCGTCGCTCTCCGCTCGCGTCGACGTAGCCGGCGAGGATCGAGGCGTGAGAGGAGAAGCTCACGCCTCGCGCCGCGAAGCCGAATCCCCCGGTATTTCCTGGCCCGCCGTCGCCACCAGAAGATTCCGCGTCGGTGTGGCAGTGATGACAGGTGCGCGAGAAAACGCGGCGATTCACTTCGTCGAACGCGACGTGACGCTTGAGCAGCGGCAGAGCCACAAACGAAGGGCGCCCCTCCGGCGTGAGCGGTGCACCGAGAAGGTAGCTGGCGATGTCGCTGGCTTCGTCGAGAGACAAACCGAAGCTCGGCATGCGCGTGTCCGCTTTGATCGCTCTGGGGTCTTGCAACCACGCGAGCAATTGGTCTTTGCGAAAGCGCTCGCGCGTGAAGCGGAGGTCTGGTGCCAACGCGGCAGCACGCGCCGCTTCACTACCGGGAGGAGCCGGCTCGAGCGCAGTGAAGTCCGGCACCCCGCCAAATGCGTGACAACCCGCGCAACCCTTTTGGTCCATGAGCTCGCGACCGCGCTCTGCGTTGCCATCGGGCAAAGCGGGCACGCTGTCTGGTTCAGTGCCCGCGGTCAGATAGGCCACGATGTCCGAAGCTTGCTCGGCGTCGAGCGCGAGCCGGGGCATCGTGGGCGTGAGCTTTGGCCGGAGGTCGCGCGGCGAAAGCAAATAGCTGCGAATCCAGGACGCCTGCAAGCGTTGGCCAATCGCGCTCAGAGAGGGCGCCTCGCGCGCGCTTTCTACGTGCGGGCGAAAACGCGCGAG
>DATCFJ010000500.1:0-2871 GCA_036509605.1 Polyangiaceae bacterium
CCGGCTGTGATGTCGTGGCCGGCCGTGATGCCTGCCCACGGCAATGGCTCCTCCCGCGGGTGCCAGGGCCAAATGTGTAGTAGCGGCGCGAGCGTGAAGTAGAAGCCAACGAGAGCAAATGCAGCGAAGAAAGGCCAGAGAGGCGAAACAAATGCTGCACCCGCCATCACGAGGGTGACTACTCCCCCTACCGCGCTCCATGCTGCGTTGTCTTCGTACTTCGTGGGCCAGTGCATGGGTGAACCCTTAAGTCTCAGCGGTGTCGGAGCTTGGTGGCTGAGGCGCCTGGCAGGCCTCGACAAAGGCTCGGCCAAACGAGGTGAGGCTGAAGCCCTCGCGAGACGCTCCGGACAGGTCCGTTATGTCGCCGTAGGTGAGCGCAGTCGTAAGCTCATAGCGGATCAGCTCCAAGCGCTCCACATTTTCGAGATCAGCCTCAGAAACGCCGAGTTCCGTGATAGCCCATGTGTGAGGGATGCGGGGATCGCCTTTGTTGTTGGCGAGCCGATCGAGTAGTCGGGCCTCGCTTGGCTCCAGTTCACTCATGATCTTCGGGAAGGCGATTCGCACGTCTGCTGAGTCGGAGGTAAGTGCGTTCGCCAGGAGGTTGGCCCACCGCGCCTGCATGCTCTCGTCTTCCTCCAGCGAGCCACCCTCAAGTATCGCTTTGAGCAGCTTGTCCGGAATCTCCGAGTAGGCCCGGCGGGGTAGGGCCGCCTGTTCAATCTTCTTGGCTGCGGCCATCGCTTGCTTGACTACCCGTGGGTAGAAGCGGTAATGGATACCGCTGGTGATTGCCTCTGCGTATGCACGAGCAGGCTCCAAGGCGCCCGACTTCTCCACGAGCGCCTCAACGACGGCACCAGTGGTCTCTGCGGCTAGCTCGATCTCTTCGCTCATAGCTATGAATGATGCCGGAGCGAGCCGTTGCCGTGGACGCTCCGTTCGCCCGAGGCGTGGACCCCTACTCTGCAGGAACAATGGGCTTCGATATCGACGATCTGCGGCGACGAGGGTTCGGCGGCTTCGTGCCGCTCGCACGCCCGGAGCCGCAGGTGTTGCCGACCGGGAGCGGGGTGTATGTGGTGCTACGCGAGCGGGAGGGCGAGCCGAAGTTTCTGGAGTGCTGGCGGGAATCGGCACCCTGGCGCATCGCCAGTCGCCGCTATCTGCACCTGCTCTGCGCAAAGCTCATCACTGCCTGGGCCGGCCGGCCGAAATCGTGCGCGACTCGGGAGCGGGCGCGACGCTAGCGTGGAGAACTGAGAGCGTGGGGCGGGCTTGCCGCGAGCTGGCTCCAGGGCGTCGGGGTCTCGCTGCTGGGCAGTGGCGTCCACTGGCTCCCTCCTACGAGCGCGCGTAGGCGTTCTCTGGCGTCGGCGCCGCGGCGCATGCCGTGGCGGTAGACGCGCAGTGTGAAGCCGGGGTCGGCGTGCCCGAGCTGGTCCATGACGGATCCCGGGTCCACGCCGAGCGCGACGAGGATCGACGCGTAGGTGTGGCGCAGCTTGTGCGGCGTCAGCCCTTCCGGGAGTGGGACGCCATCCGCTTCGATCAGCTTTTCGTTGGTCCTCTCGATGGTCTTTTCGAGGACGCGGCTGCGGATGTTCTCCTGGGCTAGCTTGGTCCCGGCGGCGGAGGGGAACACGAACGAGGTGGGTCGTGTGTCGGGCGCCTGTGCCTTGTAGGCGGCCAGCTCGTCGCGGAGCGCCGGCAGCAGGTCGATCTGGCGGGTGCCGGCGTCGGTCTTGGATTCGCAAACGCTGATCCGGTTCCCGGCGAGGTCGACGTCTCGCCACGTCAATGCGGTCAACTCTCCGATGCGTAGGCCCGCGAACACGAACGTTGCCAGCAGCGCCCGGCGGTAGACGAGCCCGCCCTTCTGGTCGTTGCCTCCTTTGACCTTGGCGTGGCGATCGAGCTCGCTCGCGGCGTCGAGCAGCGCCTCGATCTGCTCGGCTGAGTCCAGCCACACCGGAGCGGGCTTGCTTGCCTTGAGTCGGCGGCGCTTGCCGCGAGCCGGGTTGCGGTCGATCAAGCCATACTCGACGGCGACCTCGAGGATCTGCCCGAGGCGGGTTATCGTCTTGTTGATCGAGACAGCCGAGAGCGCTCGTGGTGGGCGCTCGCCGGCCAGCTCGCGCCGCTCGGCGGTGTTCTTTGCCGCCTCGGCGCGCTTGCGCCATGCCGCCAGGGCCTCGGTGAGCCTTGCCGACTCGCGGACCTTCTGCGCGCGGTAGCGGTCGACCTCGGCGATCGTGATCTGCGATAGGTGGTGGTCTTTGAAGAAGGGCAGCAGGTGGTGGGAGAGCTGCCATTGGTAGTCCAGGCGAGTGTTCTCCGTCCATTCGCCCTTGGTCGCCTCGAACCAAGTCGAGGCGAACTCGTGGAAGGGCGGGTCCTGTTCGCCAGCTGGTGTGAGCTTCGGCTCCGGCTGAGGAGGTTTCCAGATGCCGCGGCGCACGTCGGCGAGGACGTTCTGCAGCTCCGTGTGCGCCTTACCGCGCGTCCAGCCTTCCTCGGTTGTCCCGAGGCTGACGTACTCGCGTTTGCCGTAAGCGTGGAAGCGCAGCGCGAACGTCGGGTTGAGCCCGCGGTTGTCTTCGAGAACCTGGCCTACCGGTGGACGTGCCATCAGCAGCGCCCTTGCAGGGGACGGCAGCCGCCAAAGACACCAAGCGTCGGTCGTTCGTAGACCGGGAGCAGTGGGGCATCCGCAGGCGCGGGCCGGCGCCGCGATCTCTTCGGCTCGGCGAGAGTGGCCACCGGTGTCTTGTCCGTCCGGTGTTGTGCGAGCGCGGCCTTGGCGGTCTGGAAGTCGAAGCGGATGCGGGCCTTTGGTCCGCTGCCGATCCGGATCGCGCCGAGCTC
>DATCFJ010000501.1:0-7386 GCA_036509605.1 Polyangiaceae bacterium
GGCTCCCGAGTTGTAGTGTTCCTTGTAACGCCCCGTCGTAAAATAGAGCGGATATTCGGCGTCCGGCAGCTCTGCCGCCGGGCGGTGCGGAACCGCATGAAAACGCGCGCGACCGGAAGGATGAGCGAAACGCTCCGCGAACAGACGCGGCGTGCCGGGGTGGTCCGGCGCCGGACAGGGCCAGAATATGCCCTGCGCGTTACGGATCTTCTCGTAGTCGATGCCGCTGTAATCTGCCTTGGCCCCGCGCGTCGCCAAACGCAGTTCGTCAAATACCGCCTCGGGAGTGCGAAAAGAGAAGCCGCTGTGGGCACCAAGGCGCCCTGCCAGCTCGCACAAGATCTCGATGTCTGTCTTCACGTTGGGCAACGGCGGACGCACGCGCTGGCGCAGGATCACTCGACCTTCGAGATTGGTCATCGTGCCCTCTTCCTCGCCCCATTGCGCAATCGGCAGCACCACGTGCGCGCCCTCCGCAGTCTCGTTGAGGAAGGCGTCGCAGACTACAAGCAGCTCGAGCTGAGCCAGCTTGCTCTTGATGTTACTGGCGTTGGGTGAGGCCACGCTCACGTTCGAGCCAAAAACGAGCAGGCCGCGAATGCCGCCCTGCGGCCCGAGCGAGTCCAGGAGCTCGTACGCGCTCTTGCCTTTCTTCGGTAATTCGCTCGGGTCCACACCCCAGACAGCGGCGATCGCCTTGCGGTCCTCCGGGTCCTCGATCAATCGGTAGCCAGGCAGCTGGTCGGCCTTCTGCCCGTGCTCACGGCCACCCTGGCCGTTGCCTTGGCCAGTGAGACAGCCATAGCCGCTGGCGGGCTTGCCGACCTTGCCGAGCGCCAGCATCAGGTTAATCAGTGACAGCACGGTGTCCGTGCCTTTGGACTGCTGCTCGGCGCCGCGCCCCGAGAGAACCATGCAGGATTCGGAGGCCGCGAGCATGCGCACCGCACGCAACTGCTTGTCGATCGACACGCCCGTGAGGCGCTCCACGAACGACGAATGGCTGGTGAGCACGCTGCGCTCGAGCTCGGCGAAGCCCTCGGTGCGCGCGGCAATGTAGGCGCGATCGATCAGCTTCTCTTCGAGCGCGAGGTACATCAGGCCGTTGGCCAGCGCGAGATCCGTGCCTGGGGTGAGCTGCAGATGCAGCGCAGCTGAGCGCGCTGTGTCGGTGAAGCGCGGGTCAACGACGATCAGCTTGCCGCCGCGCTGCTGTTGCTCGTAGACCCACTGCATAATGGGCGGCATGGTTTCGGCGCAATTGGAGCCCCAAAGCAGCAGCGTGCCCGTCTCCGCAATGTCCGAGACCGGGAACGGCAGGCCGCGATCGATGCCGAAAGCGCGGTTTTGACCGGCTGCCGCCGACGCCATGCAATAGCGCCCGTTGTAGTCGATGTTTGCCGACTTGAGCACCACGCGCGTGAACTTGCCGAGCAAGTAAGCCTTCTCGTTGGTCAACGCGCCGCTGCCAAACGTGCCCACAGAAGACGCGCCGTGGGCTTTCTGCAGCGCTTGGATGCGTTGCACGATGAAGCCGAGCGCGTCGTCCCAACTTGCCGGAGCGAGCTTGCCATCGGCATTGCGCAGCAGCGGGCTCCGCAGGCGCTGCGGGTGGTCGAGCAACGCGGCCGAGGTGAATCCCTTGATGCACATCTGACCGCGGTTGACCGGGAACTCTGCGTCCGCTTGAACCTTCAGCTCTTGATCAACGGCTTCCGTGGTCACCGTCATGCCGCATTGAAATGCGCAATACGGACAATGAGTCTTCACCGGACCGGACGGTCCGGCTTGCAAAAGCGGCAGCGCTTGAGCCAAAGCCGGAGCGAGTGTCCGAGCACTCATTCAGCGGCCTTCGCCGACACAGAAACTTGAATTCTGCTGCCGGCAACGCGAATCGGAAACACCGTCAAGCGCACGTCAGGGTCGTCCATACACTCGCCAGTCTCGAGCGCGAAGCTCTGCTTGTAGATCGGCGAGGCAATCTTCGGCACGCCAGCGCGGTCGCCGACGATGCCGCGTGCGATCACGAACGCCTTGCTGAACGGGTCGAAGTTCGACAGGGCTGCAAGCCGACCGTCGCGAGTGCGAACGATGGCGATCTGTTCGCCGCCGATCAGAGCCGCCGACCCGCTACCTGGCAGCACGTCATCGATCGCGCACACGTCATGCCACACCACTTCCTCAGAGCAAGCCTCGGGAGCGATAACCACATGTTGCATCGACATGACTTGGTTCTCCTCACACGGAAAGCACGGGCAAGCGCACTTTGCGGCCTTCAAGCAAGCTGCGCTTCTCAGTCCAAGACGCTGGTCGATGTTGGTCGCGCTCGCGCACGAAGGCAAGGCTCGGGTCGGGTTGATCGGAGTTCAAGAACGACCGGAAAGCTCGGACTTTTTCCGGGTTCTCGACGGTGGTCTTCCATTCACACTGGTAGCTGCCGACGATCCGAGCCATGTCGGCCTCGAGTTCCGCACAGATGCCTAGCCGGTCCTCGATCACCACGCTCTTCAGGTAGTCGAGCCCACCTTCCAAGTTGTTCAGCCAGGACGCGGTGCGTTGCAGGCGGTCTGCCGTGCGCACATAAAACATCAGGAACCGGTCCAGGTAGCGAACCAGCGTTTCCTCGTCGAGGTCGGCGGCGAACAGCGCGGCGTGTTGCGGTTTCATGCCGCCGTTGCCGGCGACGTACAGGTTGTAACCCTTCTCGGTGGCGATAATGCCGAAGTCTTTGCTCTGGGCTTCAGCGCACTCGCGCGCGCAGCCGGAGACGGCGCCCTTGAGCTTGTGCGGAGCGCGCAAGCCCTTGTAGCGGTTCTCGATGCGAATCGCCGCGCCCACGGAATCCTGCACACCGTAGCGACACCAGGTGCTGCCGACGCAGGATTTTACGGTGCGCAGGGCTTTGCCGTAGGCGTGACCCGACTCGAAACCCGCAGCAACGAGCTCTTTCCAGATCTCGGGCAGCTGGTCGAGACGCGCGCCAAACATATCGACGCGCTGGCCACCGGTAATCTTGGTGTACAGGCCGTACTTCTTGGCCACGACACCGAGCGTAATCAGTTGGTCCGGCGTGACCTCGCCGCCCGCGAGCCGCGGTACGACCGAGTACGTGCCGTCACGTTGAATGTTCGCGAGATAGCGGTCGTTCGTGTCTTGTAAGCCGGCATGCTCGGCCGCCAGCACGTAGTCGTTCCAGGTCGAAGCGAGTATCGAGGCGACCGCCGGCTTGCAGATCTCACAGCCTTGCCCCTTGCCGTGGCGCTCGATCAAGTCATCGAAGCAGCGGATGGTCTGGACGCGCACTAAGTGCGCCAGCTCCTGGCGACTGAACGGGAAGTGCTCACACAGGTGGTTGGTCACCGTGACACCGGCGCGCTTCAGCTCGAATTTCAAGAGCTGATCGACCAACGACACGCACGACCCGCAACTGGTCCCGGCCTTGGTGCAGGTCTTGACGCTACCGACCGTGGTCAGCTTTTGTTCGCGAATCGCCCCGCAAATTGCGCCCTTATCGACGTTGTTACAGGAGCAGATCATCGCCGCATCGGGCAAGGCATCGACCCCGAAACCCTTGGCGCCACCCTCTCGCGGAGGCAGGATCAAATCTGCCGGGTTCTCGGGCAGGGTCATGCCCGCCTGCACGTGAATCAACAGTTGTCCGTAAGCGGAGGCATCACCAACCAACACGCCGCCGAGCAGCTTCTGCCTATCCTCCGAAACGACCAGCTTCTTGTAGTGCGACGCGGTACCGTCGAAGACGCTAATGATGCGTGCACCCGGCGTGACCCCGAAGGCATCACCGAAGCTGCCCACGTCGACCCCGAGCAACTTGAGCTTCGTGCTCATGTCGAAGCCTTCGAAAGCCATTGCTTCACCGGCCAGCGTGGCCGCCGCGACCTCCGCCATGCGGTAACCCGGCGCGACCAAGCCGTAGGTGCGACCGTCGAACTCGGCGCATTCGCCGATCGCGAAGATGCGCGCGTCACTAGTGCGGCAAGCGCCGTCGATCGCAATGCCGCCGCGTCCGCCCAAGCTCAAACCAGACTCGCGGGCCAGCTTGTCGCGCGGGCGAATTCCCGCTGAAAACACCACCATATCGACCGAGATCTGCCGCCCGTCCGCGAGCAGCAGCGCGGACACCGCGCCCGTTTCGTCACTCAAGATCTCACGGGTCGAGGTATTGACATGCACCTGCACGCCCAGCTCCTCGATGCGCGAGCGAAGTACTCCAGCACCCACATCGTCAACCTGCAGCGGCATCAGGCGCGCCGAAAACTCGATGACGTGAGTCTCGAGGCCCAAGGACAAGAGCGCCTTGGCCGCCTCCAAACCGAGCAAGCCGCCGCCGATCACGGCGGCACAAGTCGCGGTTTGAGCCGCGTCGCGAATCGCTTCCAGGTCGTCGATCGTGCGGTACACGAAACAGCCCGGTTGGTCCTTGCCCGGAATCGGCGGCACGAACGGGTATGAGCCCGTGGCCAACACGAGCTCGTCGTAGCCGAGCTCACGACCCGACGCGAGCCGAACGACCTGCGCTTGCCGATCGACCGACACGGCAGCGTCGCCCCGCACGACCTCCAGACCCCAGGCATCGTACTGACCCTCGGGCACCAGCGACAAGTCTGCGTCGGACTTGCCCTCGAACCACTTCGAGAGGTTCACGCGGTCGTACGCCAACCGCTTCTCCTCGGAGAGCACCACGGTCTCGAATTTCTCCAGTAACCCGCGCTCTGCTGCGGCTTCCAGGAAACGGTGCCCGACCATGCCGTTGCCGACTACGACCAGGCGTGGACGCGGCCCTTTGCTCTCGAAGTAGTTCTTGGACATGTCTCTCTCCTTGCAGTGGACTCGCTGATCTCAGGCCTGCGCGTTGGCCAAGCTGGGCATCCGCCTGGTCAAGAAAGAACGGCGCAGGTAGCACCACCAGGTGGTCGCGACGCACGTGACGTAGAACGCGATGAACCAGGAGACCGCCAGCGTTGCGCCACCCGTCGCCTTGATCGAAGCGCCGAACGAGCGCGGGATGAAGTAGCCACCCAGCGCGCCGATGGCAGCGACCACACCGATCACCGCAGCCGTTTCGCGGCGAGCGACGATCATCGCCTCAGCTAACGCCGCCTCTCCCTGACCCTGCACTCGCTTGCTGTGAAAGGTGCGGAAGATGACCGGGATCATCCGGAAGGTCGAGCCGTTGCCGACGCCGGTGGTGATGAACAGCAGCAGGAACGTAAACAGGAACAGCGCGAACGCCTTCACCTGCAACGAATAGAGCAGGCCCACCGTGGCGCAGGTCATGGCCACGAAGTTCCAGAACGTGACCTTGGCACCGCCAATACGATCAGCGAGCTTGCCGCCAATCGGCCGCGCCAAAGAGCCGACCAACGCGCCGAGGAACGCCAGATTGGTCGTCACTTCCGGGAACTGGGTCTTCAGAAGTAGCGGGAAGGCGGCCGAAAAGCCGACGAAGGACCCAAAAGTACCGATGTACAACCAGGCCATGATCCAGGTGTGTCGGCGCTGCGCGACGATCACCTGCTCTTTGAAGTTAGAACGCGCAGAGCTCAAGTTGTTCATGAACACGAAGGCGCCCACCACCGAGATCACGATAAACGGCAACCACAACAGCCCGGCGTTCTCGAGATGGAGCTTTTTGCCAGCGCTGCCGGGCAGGAGCCCGTAACCGACGACGATCGGCACGAGCAGTTGCACGGTACTGACGCCGACATTGCCACCGGCCGCGTTCAAGCCGAGCGCGAAGCCCTTTTCCTTGTCCGGGAAGAAGAAGGAGATATTGGCCATGCTGGAGGAGAAGTTGCCGCCGCCCAAACCAGCCGTCGCGGCGGCCGTCGCCATCAGCCAAAACGGCGTGTCGGGCCGGTTCACGAAGTACATCAGCGACAGCGTCGGGACGAACAATAGGAGGGCGCTGATCACCGTCCAGTTGCGACCGCCGAACTTCGGCACCGCGAACGTATACGGAAAGCGCATCAACGAGCCGACCAGCCCCGGAATCGCGACCAACTGGAACAGTTGGTCGGTCGTGTAATGGAAGCCGACTTGCTTCAGCCGCGCGGCGACCACGCTCCAGATGAGCCAGATCGAAAAGCCGACATTCTCGGCCAGGATCGACCAACCAAGGTTCCTCCAAGCCACCTTTTTGCCGACTTTTTCCCAGAATGTTTCGTCGTCTGGGTTCCACTCGTCAATCCACAATTTGGATGCTTTTGCCATGGGTGAATGCTCCTTGCTCAAAATGAAATCGGGAGATCGAGTTGCACGATCGTGTAGTCCTGCTTCTTCATCGGATCGTCGATCGGCAGGGTCAGCGAGACGCCCGGGCGGAACCAGGCGCTGTCAGACAGCTTGAAGTGAAAGCGCGGGCCGATCGCGAACGTCGTGGTGTCGCGATTGGAGTGAGTCGCGGTCGCTGCGGACGAGTAGTCTTTGCTGACGGCCATCGGCGTCGACAGCCAACGCTGATGGCGGAGCTCCGCGCCCAGCGAGAAGAACGGAGTGACGAAGTAGCCAGCGTGCAGGCCAGCAGTGAGGTTGACCTTCGAGTCGTCCTCGGTGGCCGGACCGCGCACCTTGGTGAGCTTGAGCACGGTCGCCTCGCCCTGCAGCGTGAAGCCGCTCTTCACGAACGCGAGGTCGACACCCGGGAAAACGGTGAAGTAGTCGATCGCGAACATCGCGTTGTCGAACGCGGAGCGGGTATTGATACCGGCGCCGATGGCACCCTTAATGCCTTTACCGAGGCTGCTGTTGGTGCCGCCGCCGTCGCCCATGGGCAAGGCCACGCCCAAGAACAGACCAAGTTTGAAATCCGGCGACAGCTTGAGGCCATACAAGCCGCCGATGACCGGGTTCAGAATATCGGTTTTGCGGGCCACTTGCGGCGCAGCCGTCGTCGGCGGCGAGTTATAGACAAAACCGACGCGCGCGATCACGGCCAAGTCCGCAATGACTTTGTAGCTGCCGAGCAGCGTCGAAACCAGCGCCGAGCCACTCGTGTCGTTCGCGGGATTCTTGTAGAACCCGTACGACGAATCGAGCCGCACCACGTTGCCCGGCGCTACCGGGCGCAATTGCCAAGGCAGCGAGTACGGCGGCGGCTTCGCAGGCGCAGGCTTTGGAACCTCGGAGGCGACGCGAGCGCCGGTCGGCTCCTGCGCCCGTGCAACGCCCGACAGAGTCATTAAGCAAGCTGCTGTGAGGACGAGAATATCCCGTCCGCGCGACACCGGAGTCCGGCGTCGCGCGCTGAGAGTGCGCATGAATTCTACTTTCGAATGGGTGGTTAGATAAGCATCAGATTTCCCCCTGCGGGGATCACGAAACGCGTCAAGAGTTCGAGAGCGCGGCTGCACGCCGCTCGTTGGCTTC
>DATCFJ010000502.1:0-7611 GCA_036509605.1 Polyangiaceae bacterium
ACTTGCGCGGCCAGAGATTCGGCGACTTTGACCTGATTTCGGTGGTCTTTTTGGCTGTTGGCGTGGCTGGTGTCGACCATCAAAGCCGGTCTCAGACCAGCTTTACTCAGGGCAGCCACCGCCTCGCCGATAGCTTCCGCGGAATAATTCGGGCCATTGCGTCCGCCCCTCAGAATGACGTGACAGTGCTTGTTCCCGCGCGTCGCAACGATCGCGGCCAAGCCTTGCTTCGTCACGGACAAGAAGCGATGCGGTGCAGACGAAGAGCGCACGGCGTCGACGGCGATTTGCACGTCACCGCTGGTGCCGTTCTTGTAGCCGACGGGCATCGACAGGCCGCTGGCAAGCTCACGGTGCACTTGGCTTTCGGTCGTGCGCGCGCCGATCGCACCCCACGACACGAGATCCGCTACGAATTGCGGCGAAATCGGATCCAAGAACTCGGTCGCGGTGGGCATACCGAGCTGCACGACGTCGAGCAGGAATTTACGCGCCACGCGCAGGCCTTGGTTGATCGAGAACGAGCCGTCGAGCTTCGGGTCGTTGATCAGGCCCTTCCAACCAACGGTGGTGCGCGGCTTCTCGAAATAGGTGCGCATCACGATCTTGAGATCCGCGCTGAGCGCGGCTGCCACCGGCAAGAGCAGCCGGGCGTACTCGAGCCCCGCTCCCGGATCGTGAATCGAGCACGGGCCAACGACGATCACGAGTCGGTCGTCCTCGCCGGTGACGATGCGTGCGACATCTTTACGCGCTTCGGCGATCAGCTGAGTGTCGGCTTCGGACGCGGGCAGCTCCTCCATCAAGATGGCGGGAGGGATCAGCGGGCGTAGGCTTTCGATGCGAAGGTCGTCGGTCGTGTCGGGCATGAGCGTCTAGTTTTCTAAGGAGGCGAACGGTTACCGCTGTTGCGCTAACGCGCGGGACTCTGCCACCTCACGAGCGGACCGCAAAGTACCCGACTTTGGCGAAGCCGAGCGCACTCGGAGAGGCCTCGAAATCGCATAAAGCCCGGCCTAAGAGGTGCAACGAGCGGTGGCCTGGGAAGTAGGCAGGGGCCGGAAACGCCCGCAGAGGGCCGCGCTGCACGGTTTTTTCGATGCGTTCGAGCATGAGTGAATTGTGCACCCAGCCGAGGCCGCTCTGCACGTCGGCGAGGGTCGCGCTCGGGTGTCCGCCCCAAGGTGACGTCGCGAGCGCATACGCCGAGGCCGGCCATTGGTTCACCGCAACCGTGCCGTAGCGAAGCCGAGCGATGGCACGGTCCAAAGCTGCGGACAGGGTCGCATCGCGCTCGGTCGACGGCGAGACGTAGAGCATCGCGTTCAGCGTGCCCCACAGACGCTCGTTGGCGAACTCGGTCGCGCTGGCCATGAACTCGACGGGATCAGCGCTGCCCACACTGACCTCACTCAAGATGCTGCAGAAGGGCTCGACCGTGAATTGCTGGGCATTCGATTGCGGATCCAGGTCGGTGATCAGCGTCCACGGCAGTTGATCCGCCCGCGCGTCGCCGATGCGCGTCACGTGCTCCGCGTCTCTCGTTAGGGAAGCGTAGCGCTCGGCGGCCCCGGGGTAATAGGCGCGGCGCGGCGCGATGCGTGAGAGCTCGACTTGCAGGCGTTCGAGCAGCGCGGAGCGCTGCCCAAAGCCCTGCGGCGTGACCAACATTTTGGCGGCGTTGCAGTTGAAAGAGGCGTTTTGCACGACCATGCCGGCGATGCCACGCGCCATCGTCAGTAACTCCGCGTCACTGTAGTTCCCGGGCACGACCAACACCGGGCTGACGTTGCCCAGCTCGCTCGTCACTGGTTTCGAGAACAGCGGCGTGCCGCTCTTCTTGCGCGCGTCGCGCTCCGGCCCGGGCTCGCCCCATACGATCCGATCATGGGTCTCCGCCGAGCCCGTGATGTGCAACTCGTCGACCGCGCGATGCGCGACCAAGTACGCGCCGACCTGCGCTCCACCGTAGACGATGCGCAGAAATCCGCGCGAGATCAGCGGAGCTAACGCCAGCTCGAAGTGTGGGCCCAGGTACGCGTTGACGGGGCTCATCTTGAGCAAGCACACCGCACCTTCGACGAAGGACTTGTAGATCACGTCGAGCGCCGGGATCGACGCGACGTTGCCCGCGCCGAGCACCAGCGCCACGCGGCCGTCCGGATCGCGGCGCGTGTAGAAGCCAGCTTGCGCGTCGCCCAGGCGGTCCGCTTCGACGCCCGGTTCGAGCCAGGTTTGCGCGCGAAACGGCGCGTACAGCAGCGAGTCGTAGCGCTCGTGCGGCGTGACGCGCACCGCGAGACCGCCGTTCGGCAGCGCTTCCAGACGTGACGGATCGACACTAGGCGCGCCGAAGCGTCGTACCTGGTCCAGCGACTCGGCGAGCTGTTTCAGGTTGCGTTGAATTGGCACGAGCCCGGCCAGCCATTCTTCCCCTTCCAGCGGCGTGCCCAGCTCGACGCCCTTGGCCTGACACGCGCCCTGCACGATGCGCGCCGAAAGCTCCTGAAAACGGCTTGCTATGTCGCGTAACCACGTGACTTTATCGCCGAGGGGGGCGCGGGCGAAGGCGGTCGCGTGCTCCGCCAGGGTACTGAGCGCGCGGTCCAACTCGGAGGCACTGGTATCACTCGGTACCCAAGACGGGCTCGGCGGCGCGCCGGAGCGGGACCCGTCCTCGGAAGCGGTTGCGCCCATGATTTCATAGGCATAACCCCGCGCAGGCAGCATGGCCAGGGGCCAACCGCCCCGGCTGTAACGCGGGCGACGGCAAAGCTGCCGAAAGATGGCCAAAAGCTTCGCTCGAACCGCGCTGCGCAAGGCTGTAACATCGGAAATAAGCCGCGCTCGGACAATGTCGAACTCTCCAACGCTTCCGCCCATCACGCACCGAAAACCGACTCCCTTGCCGGGGCTAACGACGGAGAGCGACGCGCGCCTGCAAGCCGCGCTGGCCGCCAGTGCCCGGGCAGAAGCCAGTCTCAACGGGTTGTTTCGTTCGATTCAAAACCTGGGCAGCGGCGTGGGCGGAGCGCGCGAAGCCAACGAGTCGCTGATTCAAGAGCTGGAAGCGCTGCGCGACATGCTCGGCGCAGCCAACGAGCAGCAGATGGCCTTCAAGCAGAAGGTTCTCCTGCTCGAGCAAGCGTTAGATCGCACGCGCAAAGAAGCCGAGCGCGATCGCGCATTCCTGATCGAGCAGCAGGATGCATTCCTGGTGATCTTGATTGACGAGCAGGAAGCCGAGCTCAGACGACGCGACAGCGATCTCGAAACGTTGCGCGGCCGAGTCATGGAGCTCGAACGGAGAGTCCCAGCCTCCGTCAGCAATCTTGCGGCCGTTCCGAGTGAGCCGCCCACGGTGCCGCCGCCCGCGTCCCCCTTCGGGGATCACGAAGCGCGTCGCGCAGGTGACGTGACGTTGACCTCGGCCGTGAGCCCGCCGCCCTCGGAGCTCGATCGAGCAGAGCGCGCAGAGCTCGAGCGTACCGCGCAAAAGCTGGCCGAAGACCGCGAGCGGGCTCGCGAAACCGTACAGCGCCTGCAGGCGCAGCGCGACGAAGCGCAAAGCGCCGTCCTTCGCATCACCAAAGACCGAGACGAAGCACTGCAACAGGTGCACCGCCTGAAGGCCGAGCTCGGTGGGCCGCGCATCTCGAGTCGCCCGCCTTCGGTGGAGTCGCGCCGCGACTCAGCCTCATTCCTAGCTGCGGCTCCGGCCCCGGACATCTTGACCTTGGACGGCCTCGAGCTGGAGGCGCGCTTGGCCCGTCCGGCGAGCTCGTCGCAACCCGCGCCTAGCCCCTTACTGCCAGGGCTGCAGGTAACGAGCAGTGAGGAGCCCAGCGTACCGCCGCGCAGCTCCTCCAAACCTGGCGCGCCGATCAGCAGCGTGCTCAATCCTCCGCGCAGCAATCCACTGGCTTCGTCTCCGCTGCCCACGCGGCTTTCGCCTCCACCCGCCCGGATCTCGCCGCCGCCCACCGCCAGAAACTCTCAGCCACCAGAAGAGCTGCGGCGCGCCTTGACCAGTCCGCCCGCATCGACCCCGACCAGCAGCAAGCCGGTGCTGAAGCAGAAGCCGGACGCGAGCACGCGCCCGCTGGTTGGCTATTCAATGGGCAACGAGAGCGTCGAGATCGAGCACGTGCGGTTGTCTTCCAAGCCACCGCGCGACGATAAGCGCTAGCCATTCGCCGCGCTCGCGGGCGATTTTTCTCGCAAATGCGCGCGCCTAGCGGCGTGTCCCATAAGTTGCAATCGCACCGTTCTGACCCGCCTCTGATTCCTCACGCCGCTCCGCGGGGGCCGTGTCGTGTCCCAAAAGTCGCCCCCCGATTGCATCGTGACTTTTGGGACACAACACTAGCCGGCGCGGTGCTACTAGGGCTCCGAGATGAGCAGCCCGGCTCCGTTCGACGACGCCACCCCGGACGCGCCTAGCGCAGTGCCGACCGCGGTGTTGCTGCGCGTCGCGCTGATCGTGCTCGCGTCGCTGCTCTCGGTGGTGTTCACCAAGCTCGCGCTGTTTGCGGCAGTCGCGACGCTGCTCGGTTTCGTGTCCCTGCCTCGGGCGCCGCGCGGCGCGCTGCTAGTGATGAAGCTGTCGTTGGCGGTGGGCGCGGTGTGCGCGACCGTCGGCTTGTTCAGGTTTTTGGTGCTCGAGGCCATGCCGGGCATGGTCGAAGGCGGAACCACCGCGGCCGAACAACGCGCCGTGTCGCGCCTGCGCGAGATCTTGTTCGCGGAAGACGCCTGGCGTCGAAATGCCTTTTTCGACCCGGACGGCGATCACGTCGGCTCGGCTGGTTTTTTGGGCGAGCTCACCGGTGAGATTGGCGTGCGCGGCGGCAAGCCGATGGCCCCGTCCGTGCTCGAGAGTTATCCGAAGCTCGCCGATACGCGGCTGGGCCCCGCAGCGGAGGTCGGCGGCTACTTGGTGCTCGTGTGCTTGCCCAAGCTCGGCGGTGGATTTACGGCGCAGCCGAGCGACGCCGTAGACAACGAACGCGCAGAGCGCGAATTCTACGCCTACGCCTGGCCAGCACAGCGCGGCGAGGGGCTGGATTTCGCCTATTTTCTCGACGAGCACGAGCGCATTTTGGTGGCAGACAGCCGCGAAACGGAACCGCGCCGCTTGATTGGCGTGGACGCGCCGCCGACCTGCGACGACATTGCCCGAGCACGCACGAAGGCCGATTGGCGCGTCTGGCGGCACAAAATGCCGCGCGCCACGCTGCCCTATGACAAAAAGTAAGTCGCGAAGATGGACGCCGTTTACAAAAGCGATCTGAATCGCGACGTGCCAATGGCTTTGCCTGGCGAGTTCGCACCGCTGCAGATTGGCGCGATGCGCGTCTGGCCGCCTGTGGTGCTCGCGCCGATGGCAGGTGTCACGAATTACCCATTCCGCTCGCTGTGCCGCCGTTTCGGCGCCGGCTTGTACGTGAGCGAAATGATCACTGCGCGCCCGCTCGTCGAAGGCAACCAGAAGACCCTACGTATTGCCGACTTCGGCCCCGAAGAGACGCCGCGCAGCCTGCAGCTGTACGGTGTGGATCCGCATTACGTGGGCGAAGCCACCAAGCGTTTGGTCGGCGAAGGGCGAGTCGACCACATCGACATGAATTTCGGCTGCCCCGTGCGCAAAGTCACCAGCAAAGGCGGCGGCGCGGCGATCCCCGTCAAGCCGAAGCTGCTGGCGGCCATCGTGCGCGCTTGCGTTCAGAACGCGGGCAGCGTGCCGGTCACGATCAAGTTCCGTATGGGCATTCACGACCAGCTGCTCACGTTCTTGGATGCGGGCCACGTGGGCGAAAATGAGGGCTGCCGCGCCGTCGGCTTGCACGCGCGCACCGCGGCGCAGCTGTACGACGGAGAGGCGCGCTGGAGCGCGATCGCAGAGTTGAAGCAAGCGGTACGCACCATCCCCGTGCTCGGTAACGGTGACATCTGGGAAGCAGAGGATGCCTTGCGTATGATGCGCAGCACACAGTGCGACGGCGTGATCGTGGGCCGGGGCTGCCTCGGGCGGCCTTGGTTGTTCCGTGATTTAGTGAGCGTGTTCGACGGCAAGGAGCCCGAGAATCCGCCGCTGCTCGGCGGCATCCGCGACATCATGTTGGAGCACGCTTCGCTACTCACCACTTGGTTCGGTGAGCGCACGGCGATGCGCTCCTTCCGACGCCACTCGACCTGGTACACCAAGGGCTTTCGGGGCTCCGCCGAGCTCCGGCAACGGCTGATGCAGATCGCGACGCTCGCGGATCTGCAGCACGCGCTCAAGAACATCGACTCGGCGCAACCGTTCCCACCGACGGCGATGCGTGTGCCGCGCGGCAAGGGTTCAGGCACCCAGGCCGTCAGCCTGCCCGAGAATTATTTGCTGGATCGGGACGACGCCACGCCGCCGGGAGCGGACGCCGAGGACGAGTTTTCAGGGGGTTAGCTCGGTGTCTCGTCACTGAAGCGCGGCGAACGTGGCGAAACGCGCCGCGCTGCGCGAAATTCGAACGGAAACATTAGACCCGTCAGCGCGAGCAGCGTGACGATCGCGGTTGTCGAGAGTACGCTTCGTTCGTCGGGTGGTGTCGAAGCGGGAGCCAGCATGCGAGTACCTCCTCAAGTCATGGAGTTCTTGGAGTGGCGTTGGACGCCCTGCGTCGCGCTCATCGCAGGCTCACTCGCGTTCGTGGGTCTTGCGTTGCTGGTGATCCCGAGCCAGCTCGAGAGCGCGCCGCGTTCGGCTTCGATCGCAGGCTTCGGCGAACCGCAAGCCGCACCCCGCACTCTGTTTGAAGCATCGCTGGCGCAAGGCGCTTCGCTCGCCACCGATCACACTGCTGACGAGCTGCGCGCCCCCACGCTGCGTCCCCAACCGGTACCCGCCGCAGCACCCCCGGCGACCCCGCCGGTGCGCGGCTTCTCTCCGGTAATTGAGCGCGCCGCGCCGGAGACGCCGCCGCCGCCGCCACCACCGCCGTCACTGCCGGCACCAGAGGCCCCTCCTCCGCCGGTAGCGCCAGCCGCTGCGCCGCCACCGCTGCCCGCGCCGCCGCCGGGTGCTGCGCTGCCGCCAGCTCCGGACGCCGCGCAGAATTGAGTAGCGCTCAGCCGTCTCGTCGAAAACGGTCCGTAGCGCGACGATCGGCTTTCGTAGGACGACCAGCGCCGCGCTCACGCACGGCCACCCGTTCCTGCTTGGGCGGCGGCGGCGGCGAGTGATCCTCGTACAACGCACGCGCTTCCGGCGGACCGAGCCGCTTGTCAGCCAACTTGAGGATCTGCCAAACGATGCTCCCGCGCGGCGAGAACGCGCGAATCTCGTCGCCCACGCGCAGCAAGTGGCTGGAGCGAGCCGGCTCGCCGTTGACCCGCACGTGATTCGCGTCGCAGGCGGCTTGCGCCAAGGTACGGGACTTGAACAAGCGCGAGGCACACAGAAAGCGGTCGAGACGCACTGAGTCGCTCATGGCAGCTCCTGCGAGCCGTCCGGCTTCATGCCTGCGCCAGCATGCCCGAGCAGTACGCAGCAGGCTACCGTTGCGATCCACAGTACGAGCGTCAACGCTGCAACCTTTTGGCCCGCAGGCACGAGCAGCGGTGGAGGTG
>DATCFJ010000503.1:0-6615 GCA_036509605.1 Polyangiaceae bacterium
TGCGCCGATCCAGGCACTGCGAGACCATTACGCCAATCTCAATCTCAACCATGTTCAGCCAGCTCGCGTGCTTCGGCGTGTAGTGGAATTCGAGCCGTCTTAGGATGCGACGGGCTTCGGCGGGCTCGAGGCTCTCATACAAGGCCGCCGGCGTATGCGTCGACAAGTTGCGCCGAGCAGCCGCCCCTCCGCGCTTTCTTCGGGGAAGCGCCGCTCGCCATGACAAAGACTACGCATCACGCATCGCCCTCTGGGAGGATTGGAATGACGTTGCCATCGAGGCGCAAGGCTCGAAATCGTCATGACCGACGTGCGTGCAGTGTTCGAACGAATATTTGCAGAGCATCGAGCCTTGGCAAGACAGCAAGTGACGGGTCTCTACTTGGAACAGCTGCCGGTGGGCCTCCAGCGTCAGCCGTCGTCCCTCTTGAGTCGCTCGCTGGCGCCCCGGCGGCGGACGCCCGACTACGCACCAGCGCTTCAAACTAGCGGTGAGGCAGCGCTCTGGTCGTCGACGACGTGACCATAGACCGAGAGTAACTTCTGTATCTTGGCGGGCCAGGTGAACTCACGGATGATCTTTTGGCGCCCCGCTTCGCCCATCTCGGCGCGCAGCTGCGGGTCGCGCGCCAATTTCACGATGGCGGTGGCCAGTTCTTTCACGAGTCCCTCGGGGCCGCTCGGTGGCACGAGAATCCCGCAGCTCGTGTCGAGGTAGTCTGCCGGACCGCCCCACTCGACGGCTATCACGGGTTTGGCGCAGGCCATCGCTTCCAGGACCACGGCGCCGCCGCATTCGAACACGCTCGGCAGCACCAGCGCATCCGAATCCGCCAAGAGCTCCGCACAGCGCGACTGCTTCTGAAAACCGAGAAACTCGACGCGTGAGCCGATACCAAGCTCGTCGACGCGCGTTGCCAGGCGCTTACGTTCGGACTTGAAATCGCCCACCACGGTCAGATGGCAATCAACTTCGAGTGCGGCGACAGCCATGGCTTCGATCAGCCATTCGGCGCCTTTCCAACGCACCAAGCGCCCGATGAAGATCAAGCGCAGAGGGCCGTTCTCCTTACCGTTGGAGGCGCTACCGCGCATCCACAACGTTGGGTCCACCGCGTTCTCGGGCAGCACGATCTTCTGACCCTTCACCCAAGGGGGCAAGGCCGCCAGCGTCCGCGCGTTGGCGACGAGCAAGCAGGCGGCTTGCTGCTTACCGGGGAACAGCGCGTTGGCAGGACCCGAGACCCAACGCCCGACCTGGCGAAATATCCGACGCAGGCTCGACTCGAGGAAGCGAAACTCGGGCGGGTACTCCATACCGCCATTCATGGGACCCACCACCAGCGGGGCACCCAGATCGGAGAACAAGCTCGGCGCCTTCGGCGAGACAGGCGTCGGCTGGTGCACGATGTCAATCTGCAGCTCTTTGACGTGCCGGCGCACCGCCCGAGCCATGATGATCTGCGACCACAGGATACTCAGGAAGTAATAGGGGTGCGCGCCGAACATGTTGGGTGTCTTGGCTTCGAGCCAACGAAACACAGCGTGCATGTCGCTGTCGCCAGTATACAGCACACGTGCGGCGTCGGCCCCCAACAGGGCATCCAGCTCGGGCCTCGTCTCGTCCCCGACGCAAAGCCAAGCTTCGTGGCCCTGCGCGCGGAGACCGCGGAACACGTGGAGCGGGATGACGGCCTCCCCGCCCCAAATGGCAGAGGCATTGGCGGCGATCACGAGCACCCTGAGGGCGCGGCCGCTCGCCGACGCGCGGGCTCGCGTCACGTGGGCGGCAACGGCCGAGACCACCTCCTCCGTGGAGCTGCCGTTCCAGCGCGAAAAATCGAATACTGGTAGGGCCGCCTGGAGGGTCCGCGCAGGCTCGACGCTGTCGAAATGCACACCCAGAACGCGCCCGGACGCTGCGGACTCTCCTCGCCACTGCTGCATGGCCAAGACGCCCTGCGGAGCACAAAGCAGCAAGCAGTGCGCGGCCGTTAGGCGAGCCGTCATGTCCAGCGCCTGTACCTCCGCCTCCTCGACCTTAACCTCGAAGCCCGTCTGCCGTAGAGCGCTCGCAAGGCGATCGGCCTGCTCACGTTGGCCAGGCTCGCACGCTAGAGAGACGTCATACATTGGCTAATCGTCCTCTAGCTACAGAACTTTGGATCCGCTGGCAAGTCATCCAGGACGCTGCCCGGTCTTGATCCATATGAAGAGGGCGCGCGCGCGGCCCCGGGAGAGGGTTGGGGCTCGGGAGCGGGAGGGGTCCCGGAAAGGGCTTCGGGCAAGGCAGAGCCGGGGCCGCGCTCGCCCAGGGATCGGTTTCGGGAGAAGCCGGCTATGTGGGTTGGGGTCGAGCGTCAGCCCTCGGGGATCGGTGGCGGATTGAGCGCAGGCGAAGCGGTTTCGGATCTCGCAGCTCGAGTTCCGTCGTGGTGATCAGGGTGACAAAGAGATCGGTCATGAGCGTCTCCCATTGTGTGACACGAGGTTCATCGGAGCGCTGGGTGATTGAGCGGAAAAGCGCGAGCATCGTGTAAGCGATGCGGCGCAAGATGGCGACGACGAGAGCCGCACGTGGACAGGCCTCAATCCAACGGTGATCGTCTTCGTCGAAAGCGGCGTCGAGGATTTGATGCGAAGTCTCGACGCCCCAGTGGCGACGAGCGACGAGCAACCAATGGTCAGCGGTGAGGCGTACGCTGGGCATGCTTGAGATGAGCTAGCGCTCGTCTGGGGGGTTGCCATTGCCGTCGAACATCTCGGTTTGAATGCGCAGCGCGGTGCGCAGGTGCTCCCAGCCGTCGAGCAGGACGGTGACTTGACCGATAAAGAGCCTGCGCACGACTCGGTGTCCTCGGTCGAAGTCATCGCTCACGGCGTCAGCCTCAGCCGCTTTTCGGAAGCCGAGCCAATGTTTGGCGTCTTGCAGGAGCGTGGGCTGTCCAGCGGTGAGGCCGAATGAGCAATGCAAATCCCGCGACCGCACGAGGGTCGCGTTGTGTGCCGAGCAGGCGCCCGCGTCGTAAGTGACGAGCTGGAACAGCTCAATTCCGCGATAGGCCTTACACAGCGCATCGAGGACTAGTACCGCGAGACAGAGGAAGCGACGGGTTCAGGCGGCGGCCCGTCGTGCGACAAGGAGCGGATCAGCTCGACCAAGTTTCTCCCTCGCTCGGTCCACCGTGAAACGCCACTTGATGCGCGCTTTTTCGCGGTTCCTGCGGCGTTCCCAGGCCTTGACCTTGGAGATCAGCTTGGCCGTGGTGGGGATGCGCCGATCCAGGCACTGCGAGACCATTACGCCAATCTCATCCGTCGCGTTCCGCGGCGGCCCCGCAGCATCCAGTTGTGTGTACCAGCTGACGCGCTCCCGCCACTCCAAGCCCGATCTATCGAAACCACTGTCGAGGTACTAGCTGAAATGCGGGTAAACGAAGATGACGGCCAGCAGGTAAATGACGTTGAATGCCAGCAGCCAAGCGATGGCCCGGCGTAGCCCGCGCCGCGCCGAGGCGTCGCGCGCGGCCAATATCGGAATAATCGCGGTGGCGTAGATGACGGACATCAAGATGATCTTCTGCATGAAACCCGCCCGCTGCGTGAGCCCGAGTCGCCGAAACGCGTGCGATGAGAATACGCGCCGAACGGCCGTTCGCCACGACTCGGCTGTAACACGCCGATCTTGCTCGTGCAATGAGCCGCACTGGCGAGCTTTTCCTGCGTGCGAAGAACCCGAGCGACACCCGGGTCGCTGTTGACGGCCTCCGGCGCCGAGGCTTACGGTCGGGGAGACGGTGCCCAAGTGCGACCAAGCCATCTGCACGCACGCCATCCGAACGGCGACGCACTGCTCGGTGCCACATGACGTCCGAGACCCCAGCGGCGCACACGAACGCTAGTCCGGTGGCAGCGTTGGAGCGGCCCCGGGTACGACACATCCCCGAGCTCGATGGCGTGCGCGGTGTCGCGATATTGGGCGTAATGTTGCTGCATTTCGTCGGGGGCATCAGTGCCCACAGCTCGCTCGAGCGGCTCAGCGCCAAGCTCTCGACGTACGGCGTGTGGGGCGTCGACCTGTTCTTCGTGCTCTCCGGCTTTCTAATCACCGGTATCTTGCAGGACGCGAAAGGTGCGCCGCACTATTTCCGCAACTTCTATGCTCGACGCACGCTGCGCATCTTCCCGCTTTACTACGCGGTACTGCTGGTGATCGCGCTCACGCCTGCCGCCCTGGTCGCGCCGGCGTTCGCCGAGCTCGGCCAAACGCAGCACGTCCAAGGCTATTTGTGGACGTATCTCACCAACTTCTACGTGGCCAGCATAGGTAGCTTCTCGATCCCCTATGTTAGCCACTTTTGGTCGTTGGCGGTGGAGGAGCATTTCTATTTGGTCTGGCCGTTCCTGGTCGGGTCGCTCTCCCTCGTGAACAGCAAGCGCGCTTGCGTCGTGCTCGCTGCCGCCGCCTTGACCCTGCGCATCGCGCTCTCTTTCTCGAGCACGGACGAGATGCGGGCTTTGGTTTGGACACCGTGCCGGCTCGACGCGCTGTGTACCGGTGCTTGGTTTGCGCTGGCGATCCGAGCTCCGGGGAAAAAGACGCACGTCGAACGACTGGCGAGCAAGCTCACGCCCTTGCTCGCGGTGTTGGTCGTCGCGCTCTCCGCTTGGCATGCGCGCGTCGGCTACGGTGATGCGTTGGTGCTGCCGCTCCGAGGCACCGCGCTGGCGGTGCTGTTCGGTGCCTTCATCGCTACGGTCACTGAAGAAGGCAAGCCCAGCGCGACCAAGCGGGCGCTACGCTCAAGCTGGCTGCGAGTGCTCGGAAAGTACAGCTATGGCTTGTACGTTTTCCACGGAATCGTCGCCTATTCCTCACACGAGCATCACTGGGAAGCGCGTTGGACGACGGCCTTGGGGTCACACGCCGCGGCGGTCGCGCTCGTGGTCGCAGTCGGCTGCGGTCTGTCATTCGCCATTGCTTTCGCGAGCTTCGAATTGTTCGAACGCCCCGTGCTCAAGCTGAAACGCATCTTCGAGTACCATGAGAGCTCGGCCGCGTTGCCGATCCGAGAGAGTGACGAGGTGCATCGTGCAAAGGTTTAATCGCGGGTCTGCCCTGTTCGCGCTGTTGCTGACGAGCTCGTGTACGCGGAACTCGGGTTCTCCGATGCCGACGGCTAACGCCGAGGTGAGCAGCCCACCCGCAAAGACGCCAAGTGACGTGGCGGAAGCAGTTGCGGCGGTACCAGCCGCGAGTCCCCCCGAACCGATCGCAGACAAGGGCGGCCCCGCTAGCGTGCCGCGTCCGGTCGCCAACCCACTGATCTCGCGCGGCAAGCCCGTCCATGGCCACGCGCTGGTGATGTTCTCCAAAGAGGAAGCCCTCGTGGACGGCCAATACCGCACCTATGGGGGAGCTTGGCGCGCCGGTACCCCGAAGCCGGGCGAGCCTGCGTGGGCAGCCGTCCAAGTAGGCAGGGGCCCGAAAAAGTTGCTTTTGGTTTGGTCCGACGGAGGCAGCTACAATTTCAACGAGACGACCTACGGCGCTCCCGCCGACTACCGCGTCGACGTCTCGGCTGATTCCAGCAACGGCGCGGACGGCAGTTGGAAGACAGTCGCCAGCGTAAGAAACAACCTGTTTCACGCGCGCGAGCACTCCTTCCCTTTCGACGGTCAAAGCTGGGTGAAGGTTGTGCTCTTGCGCGCGCCCGACAACAGTCCGAATGGCATCGCGCTGGAAGAGCTCGAGCTATTCGACCTCTCGGGCGGTGGCACCGATAGCTGGTTCTTCATGGGCGACAGCATCACCGCTTTCAACTTCGATCGGGAAAGCACGCATCACCAGCCTTCCTATGCAGAGCTGGTTCACCGCGCGAACCCGCGCTTCTTCCCAGCCATGATCAACGCGGGCATTGGTGGTGAAAATAGCAGCCAAGGCCTAGCGCATATCGATGAATGGCTAACCGTGGCTCCGGATTTCAAATACTGGGCAATTGGCTATGGTACGAACGACGCGGCCGACAACAACGCAAACACAACGACCTTCGAGAGCAACATGGAAGCCCTCGTACAGAAGGTACTAGCGGCGGGCCGCGTGCCGATCCTCGCGCGCATCCCCTTCGCGGCAGACGGCACGCATGCGCACTTGGAGGCTTTCAACGCGGTCGTCGACAAGCTGACCAAGAAACACAACCTTGCGAGCGGGCCCGACTTGTACGACTGGTTCTTGAAAAACCCGGATCAGCTCGTCGACAAACTGCACCCAGGCGAGGACAAGTTGCACCCTTCGAAGAATGGCATCGTCGAAGCCAATCGGCTTTGGTGGCAAGCCACTCGCTGGTTGTACGCACCATGATGTCCGACGCTTCGTCGCTTTCCTGCAGCAGCCACCGCCGGTGACCTTTCTTGCCTGACACCCGATCAAGCCCCACCCCGCAACCGTCATCACCCGAAGCACTGGCGGTCGACGCCGCGGAGACCATCACTGCACCCTTGAGCTCCCAACCCGCGGGCGGCACTGCGCAGGACTGGCGCGAGCAAGAGGTGGGGCTCGCAGTGCGCAACGCGCTCACGCTCGGCCTGTCGTTGACCCTCACTTGGGGCATCGCG
>DATCFJ010000504.1:0-14284 GCA_036509605.1 Polyangiaceae bacterium
GGACCCGGCCAGCAGTGATGCTCGGCTCCGCTACACGCGTGCGCTCAAGGAGCGAAAAGTGGCGCTCGATTTACGCGGCCCGACGGCGCGTGAGCTCGAACCGTTCGAGCAGGTCATGGCCGAGCACGGGGCCCGCTTTGCTCGGGCGCGAGCCGAGGCCGCTGAGCGTTTGATCTTGGCTCTTGCTCCGGCTTTCTTGCGCATGGCTCAACCCGGGCTCGAGCTGCGCGCCAAATACAAGGCTGGCGGGTCTCAAGACGTGTCGGAATTCGTCACGGAGCTTTTCCAGCGCCGTCAACGCGACACCCGCCAGCGCGCCGCTTCCTACGGTCCACAGCGCGACGAGATCCAACTTGTCGTCGACGGTCGCTCGGCACGCCATCACGCCTCACAAGGCCAGCAGCGCATCCTCACGCTTGCTCTAAAGGTGGCGGAGCTGGAGTGCATCCGCGACGCTCGCCGTGCGCATCCGGTATTGCTCTTAGACGACGTATCGAGCGAGCTCGATCCGGCCCGGACCGGAGCGGTTTACGACTTCCTGCGAGAAACTCAGAGTCAGGTTTTCGTGACTACGACGCGACCAGAATTGTTTCCTACGCCGGGTGTGAGCGGCGCTGTCAGGGCCGACTGGCAGCTCGTTTCGGGAGCGCTCGAAAAGCTCTGATTTGCCGGCCACTCGCGTCGCTAAATCCAGCATAAATTCTGCAGGATTCAGCTTGCGCGGAGGGCTCTGAGTGACTATAAAAAACGGGTCGAACGAGAGCCCAATACCGGCCTTTTTCCGCGTGGCTCTCTCGCCAGATCAGGACCTCTAAGTTGACGACCGAGGCAGCAGAAGAACAACCGCGTTCCGCGGAGACTTACGACGCTCGAAACATCACCGTGCTCGAGGGCTTGGAGGCAGTGCGCAAGCGCCCGGGCATGTACATCGGTGACGTGCACGACGGCTCAGCGCTGCACCACCTCGTCTGGGAAGCAGTCGACAACGCGGTCGACGAGCACCTGGCGGGCTTTTGTGACGGCTTCGTCGTCACCGTCCATTTCGACGGCTCGGTTACTGTGGAGGACAATGGTCGCGGTATCCCCGTCGGCATCATGGAGGACCGTGGCGTCAGCGCCGCAGAGGTCGTGATGACCGTGCTGCACGCTGGCGGCAAGTTCGACCACTCGAGCTACAAGGTTTCCGCCGGTCTGCATGGCGTCGGCGTGAGCGCCGTAAACGCCGTCTCTGAGGTCCTGCGCTTGGAGATCAAGCGCGAGGGTAAGGTCTGGTTCCAAGAGTATCGCCGCGGCGTGCCGCAGGCGCCCTTGGCCGCAATCGGCGAGTCTGATGCGACAGGCACGAAGGTCACCTTCAAGCCCGACCACGAGATCTTCTCGAACCTCGAATACAACTACGATATTCTCGCCAATCGCTTGCGGGAGCTGTCGTTTCTGAACTCCGGTTTGGGCGTGAAGTTGGTGGACGAACGCGCCACCGGCCGCAGCGACACCTACCAGTATAAGGGCGGTATTCGCGAATTCGTGTCGCTCTTGGCGCAAGCCAAAGAACCCGTTCACGAGGACGTTATCGCCTTTACCGGTGAGTTCCCGACGGGCGACGGCAAAGGTACGGCCATCGTCGACCTCGCTCTGCAGTGGACCAACTCGTACGCGGAGCAGATCCTCCCGTACACCAATAACATCCACAACAAAGACGGCGGCACCCACCTGACCGGCCTGCGCGGCGCGTTGACGCGTTCACTGAACAACTATGGGCAAGCCAATAACCTGTTCAAGGAGGCCAAGACCGGCCTGACTGGCGACGACACCCGCGAAGGCGTGATCTGCGTGATCCACGTCAAGCACCCGGACGCGAGCTTCGACTCGCAAACCAAATCGAAGCTCGTCTCAAGTGACGTGAAGGGCATCGTCGAAAACGCGGTCACCGAGTACCTCGGTCGCTATTTCGAAGAGCACCCGCAGGTCGCCCGTAAGATCCTGGAGAAGGCCGTCATGGCCGCCAAAGCACGGGACGCGGCCCGTAAGGCCCGCGAGGTCGTGCGCAAGGGAGTGCTCGACGGCTCCTCGCTGTCCGGCAAGCTTGCCGACTGTCAAAGCAAAGACCCTTCGATCAGCGAGATTTACATCGTCGAGGGAGAGAGCGCCGGCGGCAGCGCGAAGCAAGGCCGGGATCGGCATTTTCAAGCCATCCTGCCGCTCAAAGGCAAGATCTTGAACGTGGAGCGTGCGCGCCTCGACCGCATGCTCGCCTCTCAGGAAGTCGCGACGCTGATCTCCGCGCTTGGCTGCGGCATCGGTGACAACGGCGGCTTCGATCTATCGAAGCTTCGCTATCACAAGATCATCCTGATGACGGACGCAGACGTCGACGGCAGTCACATCCGTACCCTGCTCTTGACCTTCTTCTATCGTCAGATGCGGGACGTGATCGAGAACGGCTACTTGTTCATCGCGCAGCCCCCGCTGTTCGGCGTGCGCAAGGGCAAGAAGTATCAATACCTCAAGGATCAGTCGGCGCTGGATCGCTTCCTGATGGAGAACGGCATCGAAGACCTGACAGTTCAAGCCAGCAAAGGCCCGGAGTTGTCTGGCGTGCCGCTGTTCAACCTGGCTACGCGGCTACGCTCCATGCGCAACATCCTGGCGAAGATTGATCGCCGCTGTGACGCTCGTGTCGTGGCCGCGCTGCTTCGAGCGAAGGCCATGACGCTGGCGGACTTCCGCGACCACGCGACGGTCGAGGCGGCGGCTCAGAGCCTGCAGAAGTACCTTGGGGAGCGCTACCCGGACCTCACGCCGCTTTCGGTCAACGTGGAGTGGGAGAAGGCCCACGACTCTGGTCGCTTGAACGTCAAGTTCCGGCCCGGCGCGTCAGCGCGGCCCGCGGTAGTGGATTGGGAGTTGGCGGAGTCCGCCGAGTACCAAGAGCTGCTCTCGATCGAAGAGGACATCCGCTCGATTGGCGGCATGCCCTATACCGTCAAGGTTGGAAACGCAGAGCCGCACACGCTGCCCGATCCGGAGGCGCTGGAAGCCTTCATCTCCGAGCGTGGCCGCAAGGGCATGCAGATCACCCGTTACAAGGGTCTTGGCGAAATGAACGCCGACCAGCTGTGGGACACGACCATGAGTCCCGACGCGCGAACGCTGCTGCAGGTCAAGGTCAACGACCCCGTGCGAGCCGACGAGCTGTTCAGTGTGCTAATGGGTGACCAAGTTGAGCCGCGTCGTAAGTTCATCGAAGAGAACGCGCTGAACGTCCGCAATTTGGACATCTGAGAGCCGGGGCCGCGTAGGACCGAGTCGTCAGCGTCGCTCCCGCGAGCTCCCGCTGACGATACAGTATTGGTGCTCGGCGACCCCACACTCGCGGGCAGACTCGTCGGCTCGCGCACACCTCTGCGAGACTGCGTATCTGCGTTTTGTGCCCACGGACGGGCAAAGGGCTTGGCTGTCCGGGTGCGACCGGTCGTCTGCGGCTGGTGGCTACGCGAACCGCGGTTGCCTTAGGGTTTTCCCAGATGCATTCTGCCTCGGTAGCGCGGCCCGAGCCGTCGCGGGGTCGGATCTGAGGCAGTCAGATGCAGTCGCAGCACCCTCATATCTGCCGGCCGCGCGCGGCCCGGGTGACTGGGAGCAGCTGTCGCTTCAGCACGACTGCAGCTAAGTCCGCTTAGCGCCCAGCCACGATCGTTATTGTGGCAACGCACGGAGTTATTCAGTGAGCTTTTCGAAGCTCGTTTTGGCATTGGCTGGGTCTGCGGCGGTTGCAAGCGTTCCGACCTCGCTTCACCACGAATCTCGGCGCGTTGCTGGGGTTCTCGGGTCTCGCGCCTGAATTCGAGTGCCGCTCACAACTCACCACACGGACATAGAGCGGTGTGTGACTCGAAGAGGCGATTCTCGAGGTGCGGATCGAATCGTGAGATTCGCGAACTTTCTGCGCGCGCCCATTGCGAATCCTGTCGCGCCCGGTTTAGTCTGGGCCTTACGAGGGTTTACTTGGATGCGCGGGCTTGCCCGCGAATCCAGGTACAGCGTTACGAGTCACTGGTCAGAAAGGAGGGGCTGTCCAGCGCATGCCACGGTGCCCCCTCGCACCGGTGCCTCCGCCGGACAGCGCGGGATCCGATGGCGGAGAAAGGCACTACAAAAAAGGTCGGTCGGCTCATTCGGTCAGCACGCATGCATCGCGGGTTGACGCAGAAGGACCTGGCCAAAAAGCTCGGAGTTCGTTCCGGAAGCTACGTTGGAATGCTCGAGTCAGGGCTATGCAAAGGCATTGGCATTGGTCGGCTCGAGGAGATTGCTTCGTTTCTTCACGTGAACGGCGTCGAGCGCTATCGCTGGTTGGCCGCCGCCGGGCACCTGCACCCGCCGCTATTCGGAGCGCTCATGAAGAGCCCCGAGTTGTGGGACGAAGTCGTGCAAATGCTTGGCGGGCCGCTGCGCGGTCGAAATCGCAAGAAAGCGCGGGCCTGAGGGCGACCTAGACGAGAGACAGCCAGAGGTAGTGAAACCCGCGAGCTTCAGATTCGACTGAGCCAATTCCGGCGGCGCGCTCGCCGCCGGAAGGGCTCGCGTTCGTCGCGTCGGCGTGGAACACTCGATGCCCATGTTCTGGCGAGCTCTGCGGGTTGCGTTTACTTGCGGTGTGGTTGCAGCTGTAGCGGCGCCGGCCTGTGGCGGTAGCTCGTCGAACTCGGGCGAACCCGGCGGCACCAACGTCGGCGGTGCCAGTGGTGGCGTGGGTGGAAGCAGCCACGGCGGCGCCGGCAAGAGCTCGGGCGGTACCGGCAATGCCGGTTCGAGCGGCACGCCAGCGGCGGTTCCGTGTGGCGACCAGATGTGCAAAGGCGTCCAGTTGGCTCAGCTGGAGGTGCCGGGCTGCTGCGCCGACGCAAAGACGAGTACCTGCGGCCTCGACACAACCGCGTTACCGGCGATGGCAAGCGGCCAGGGTCTGCCTGCGTGTCAACCGGTCGCGCCCGCCGGCAAGCCAGACCTCACCTGCGCGAGCAGCCCTGCCATCGCAGTGATGGGCGTGCAAGTGGTGGCGCTGGGCTGTTGCACGCCGAGCGGTGTTTGCGGCTACGACCTGAACAAAGTGGGCTTTATCCCGCTCGGCTTGGGCTGCGTTGACTCGACGCCGTTTAGCGACGGCGGCACGCCCGTAACCTGTGGCGTCAATACCGCTACGGGTGACGGCGGAATGGGCGGCGCTGGCCCGGAACTGACGGGCGATGGCGGCATGTCCGGCTCCGCGGGCAGCGGGGCTTCGGGCAGCTGATCTAGCTGGCTTTTTCGCGGCCTTTTGGGGCCTTGCTCCGTCGTTGATGCGACTTACGTTGCCTGTGCACTCGAGAGTCCCAGGCACGGAGACAACGCAATGCGAATGGATCGTTTGACGAGTAAGAGTCAGGAAGCGCTGCAAAGTGCGGCTGCGAACGCGTCGCGCCGAGGCAACCCGGAGCTGATCCCGGAGCACTTGTTGGTCGCCATTCTCGAGCAAGAGGGCGGCGTCGGAGCAGCGTTGGCGCAACGTGCTGGGGCAGACCTAGCAGCGTTGATCAAGGATTTCGGAGCGCGGCTCGATGGCTTGCCGAAGGTCAGTGGCGGCGCCGAGCCGAGCTTCAGCCGCCGCACCGTGCCGCTGCTGAACAACGCCGAAGACGAGGCAAAGAAGCTCAAGGACGACTACGTCTCCGTCGAGCACTTCCTGCTCGCAGCCGTGAAGCACGACAAGGACGTGCAAGCCGTTGGCGATCGCCACGGCCTCTCGTACGACAAGCTGGTGCGCGCTTTGGCTGAAATTCGCGGCGCCCAGCGCGTAACCGACCAGAATCCGGAAGGCAAATTCCAGGCGCTAGAGAAGTATACCCGCGATCTCACGGCGCTCGCCAAACGCGGCAAGATCGATCCGGTGATCGGTCGCGACGAAGAGATCCGTCGTGTCATGCAAGTGCTTTCGCGCCGAACGAAGAACAACCCGGTGTTGATCGGCGAGCCCGGCGTGGGCAAGACGGCCATCGCCGAAGGTATTGCGCATCGTATCGCCAAGGGCGACGTACCCGAGTCGTTGAAGGAAAAGCGCATTCTAGCGCTCGATCTGGCCAGCATGGTGGCCGGGTCGAAATTTCGCGGCGAGTTCGAGGACCGCCTGAAGGCCGTGTTGAAAGAGGTCGAGTCGTCGGCGGGCAATATCATCTTGTTCATCGACGAGCTGCACACGCTGGTCGGCGCGGGCGCTGCAGAAGGGGCGATGGACGCCGCCAACATGCTCAAGCCTGCGCTCGCGCGTGGAGAGTTGCGCGCCATCGGCGCGACCACGCTGGACGAGTATCGCAAACATATCGAGAAGGACGCGGCTTTGGAGCGGCGCTTCCAGCCGGTGATGGTCAGCGAGCCCACCGTGGAGGACACGATCGCGATCTTGCGCGGGTTGAAGGAGCGCTACGAAGTTCACCACGGCATCCAAATCACCGATTCAGCGCTGGTGGCGGCAGCGGTGCTGAGCAACCGTTACATTGCCGATCGCTTCTTGCCGGACAAGGCGATCGATTTGGTCGACGAAGCCGCGAGCAAGATCAAAATGGAGATCGACAGCCTGCCGTTCGAGATCGACCAAGTGCAGCGCAAACTGCTGCAGCTTCGGATCGAAGAGCAGGCGTTGACGCGCGAGCGCGACAAAGCCAGCAAGGCCCGCCTCGAGGAGCTGCGCCGAGAAGTTGGCGAGCTGAACGAGCAACGCGACGGCATGCGCGCCCAGTGGCTGCGCGAGAAAGAGATCATCGAGCGGTTACGCAAGAACCAGGTCGAGCTGGAATCGCTGCGGCAACAAGAGGAAGACGCGCGCCGTGCAGGCGACCTCGGAAAGGCCGCTGAAATCCATTACGGGCGTATCCCTGCCGTCGACAAGGACAGCGAGAAGGACCGCGCCGAGCTCGTGCAGGTGCAGGCCAATGGCTCGTACTTGAAGGAAGAAGTAACCGAGGAAGACATTGCGGGCATCGTCTCGAAGTGGACCGGCGTGCCCGTGTCCAAGATGCTGGAAGGCGAGAAGCAGAAGCTCATCCACATGGAGGAAAGTCTACGCAAGCGAGTCATCGGCCAAGAGCCGGCACTGGTGGCTGTGGCGAACGCCGTTCGGCGCTCACGCGCGGGGCTGGGTGACGACCGGCGACCGATCGGCTCGTTCTTGTTCTTGGGTCCCACCGGCGTCGGCAAGACCGAAACAGCTCGGGCCTTGGCCGAGTTCCTGTTCGACGACGAGCGCGCGATGATTCGCATCGACATGAGCGAATACATGGAAAGGCACGCGGTTTCTCGGCTAATCGGCGCGCCGCCCGGCTACGTCGGTTACGACGAAGGCGGGCAGCTCACCGAGCCCGTGCGCCGTCGTCCGTACTCGGTCGTGCTGTTCGATGAAGTCGAAAAAGCCCACCCCGACGTGTTCAATACGTTGCTGCAACTGCTCGACGACGGTCGTCTGACCGACGGTCAAGGGCGTACGGTGGACTTCAAGAACACGGTCGTGATTCTGACGAGCAACATCGGCACGAGCGAGCTTGCGGCCATCGAAGACAATACGCTCTTGAGCGCCGAAGAGCGCGAGGCGCAAAGCCAAAAAGCGGTGCAAAGCGCGCTGCAAGCGCATTTCCGCCCCGAGTTCCTGAATCGCCTCGACGAGGTCGTGGTCTACCATCGCTTGGATCGCAGCGAGCTCCGGCACATCGTGGAAATCCAACTCGGTTACTTGGTGGCTCGACTGGCGCGGCGTGATTTGGGTTTCCAGATCACGGACGCAGCCAAAGAATTCATCGCCGAAGCCGGCTGGGATCCGCAGTTTGGCGCTCGGCCGCTCAAGCGTGCGATTCAAAAGCTGGTGGAAGACGCGCTAGCGCGTCGCGTGCTGGAGGGCGCGTTCGCGCCCGGAGAAGTGATCTACGTGGATCACGGCAGCACGGCGGGTCTCACGTTCACGAGTCGGCCAAAGGGCGAGCCGGCGCCCGAGCCGCTCAGAAGCAACGACGCGACGCTGAACTGAGTGAGCCGCGCGTCGGCTCGAACAGCGGTGGGCTGGGTCTCTGCGGGAACGCCCGCGGGGATCGCCCAACCCTCCGCAAATTAGTACTACTTGGTGAGATGCGCTCGGGGCCTGGAAACGCTGCCTCGCCGTAGCAGCTTGGCCCAGCGGGTCCCGCCAACGCCCGCTCGTCGCTTTAATATCGCTGAGCAACAGGCGCCGGTCGCGCCGGTTTCCTCGTGGCTCGCCGCAGCGAAGGACAATCGCGATCTGACGCGCTTCGCGATCCTTGACGAAGGGATCATGCCAAGACGGATCAAGTCGTATTAGCTGTCGTGGCCGCGTTCCGCGATGCTGCGCACTAACGAAAGGCCGACGAAGGCGGCGCGGCGACGCACTTGTTCGCGGTTGCCGGGGAACACGACGCGGCGATCGCTGACACCGTCCGCGTTGGAAACCGCGAGGTGCACGAGCCCGACGGGTTTTTCTTCGGAGCCGCCGCTCGGACCCGCGATGCCGGTCAGCGCGAGCGCGATGTCTGCGTTGAATGCGCGGCGTGCGCCTTCCGCCATGGCGCGCGCGACTTCGGCGCTGACCGCGCCGAAGCGCGCCAAGAGCGCGGGCGATACGCCGAGCAGCGCGATTTTCGCGTCGTTCGCGTAGGTGACGGCGCCGCCACGAAACACCGCGCTGGCGCCAGCGTGCGCTGTTATTAGCTCGGAGACCAAGCCGCCGGTGCACGACTCGGCGAGCGCTAGGGTCAGGCCTTTGACTTCGAGCACTTGGCAAACAGCTTCAGGGAAGCGCGCTTTGCCTTCGCCAAACACGACTTCGTCGCCGAGGCGTTCCCGGACAGCGAGCGCGGCGCGTTCGGCGATGGCTTGCGCGCCTTCGACGGTCGCGGCACGGGCGAGCACTTTCACTTCGATCTCCGGCATGGTCGCGCGGTAGCCGATGAGTACGCCGAACTCGACTTCGATGCCGGCCAACCGATCGTTCACTTCACTTTCGGGCAAACCAAAGGTGCGCAGCAAGACTTGGAAGTGTCGATCACTGAGCAGCGGCGTGATTGCGGGTTCGACGAACGACTCGAACATGGCCTTCATTTCGAAGGGCACGCCGGGCATGAAATAGGCGAGCGCGCGATTCAGCTTCAGCTCGAAGCCGGGCGCGGTGCCGTTCGGGTTCGGCAAGATCCGCGAGCCGCGCGGGAAATCGGCCTGTTTGGCGTTGGACACTGCCATCTGGAGATTGAAGCGCGCGAGCCTGTCGCGGATCGCTTGCAATGACGGTTCGTCGCGCACTAGGTCGACGCCGGCCATGCGCGCGGCGCACTCCGTGGTGATGTCGTCTGTGGTCGGTCCAAGGCCGCCCGTGCAGACCACGACGTCATGGGCGAGCGACAAGCGTGTCAGTACTTCCTCGATGTGTTGACGGTCGTCAGCAACGCAATCGACGGCGAGCACTTCGTGGCCGATCGTCGTCAGCGCTTCAGCGAGCCAGGTGGCGTTGCTGTTCACGAGCTCACCGCGAGTGAGCTCGGTTCCGATGCACAGTACCGCGGCGGACATGCGCCAGGGATACCACGCGGGCGCCCGCTATAGTCGCTACTTCGAGAGCTCGGGGCTCGGATACACGCAGCGAAAACCCACGTGTGGCGCTCTCGTTTGTCTAGCTTCGACGGCCCACGTCTTGAGATCCCCGGCAAGCTCGGAGCGGTAGGAGCCGCCGCGCGCGACGAAGCTGCCGTCCGGTTCACGGGTCCACTCAGCCACGTTGCCGGCGAGATCCAGCACACCTTCGGGAGTTGCGCCGTCGGGTCGCGCGCCGCTGAGATCGGGGCCGGTGCCGGCGCGACCGCACGGGCCAGCCACCAGACCGAACGTCGCGCGCCGACAAACGAGGCCGGTGTTGCCCCACGGGTAACGCCGCCCACTCACGCCGGCTGCGGCGAACAGCCACTCATCCGAGGTGGGCAGGCGTCCGCCGGCGAATGCGCAGAAGCGCTCCGCCTCTTCGGGATTGATGTTGCGCACGGGTCGACCAGGCTCTGATTCCTCGGAGATCTTCGGGCAGGCCGCAGCGGCTGCGCATTCGCGGAAGCGTGCGACCGTAACCTCGATGCGATCGATGGAGAAAGCGTGCACGGCGATGTCGTGGGTCATCTGAGGCGGACCTTCCCAGTCCGCCGCGCCAAAGTGAGCCGTGCCGGATGCAATGTGGGTTCGCTCGTTGGGCAGGATACAGGCGCCCGCGTCGTCGCGCTGCATGTCGGTGGCGCAGGTCGTCGCTTCGCCCGCGCACTGACCGCTGGTCGCTAGCACCTGACCAATGCCGCAGCAGCGCGCTTCTTGTGCGCTCAAACCGGGCGGACAACGTGCCGGCACGCGTCGTTCGGCTTGCGCGAAGCGCACGATGATGGCAATCGAAGCCAACGCAGCCACGCCCGCCGCTAAGGCGTAGTTGACGCGTGTGAGGCGGATCTTGGGCACGTCAGAGCCGCGCAGAATACCGCGAAAGCGCGACCGAGATCAGCAAGGGCCCACGAAAAACGGCACGCTGCTCAACAAAGCCAGATTGTAGCCAGCCGCGCTTGCCGGGGAGAGCAGCGCGCGAGCGGCAAATTGGCCGTCGGGTCCGAGCAGCACCGCCGGGTTGCCGCTGGCATCGAGATCGACGACAGCGCTGGGCGTCATCCGCTGCTCATCGAGCGCCTTCGGCACCGCCAGCAGGTTGAGCGCGGTGGAGCCGCTGTCGCGACTTTCTGCCCACAGCGCACTCAAGCTGCCGGAGAACTTGGCGCAGCGAGTGCCCGCTTCAACGCTCACGAAGACGAGCGAAGCGTGTGCGGCTAGGCGAAGGGACCAAACGCCCCTGCGAGCGTCGTGATCTTCCCAGGCTCCTTCGGCACCCGGTTGCTCGGCTTTGTAGCGGGTCTGGATCTCCGCGTAGGCGGGGAGTTGCCGAAACGCCGCGAGAGCGCGCTCTCCGAGCTCGGCAGACGCGGGCTCCGGAGCTGCGATCACGGGTGCCGGCAGATCCGGATCGACCGCCAGCAGCGCGCCTCGGCACGGCGCTGAAAACTCCGCGATTAGCGTGCGGTCAGAAACCAGCGAGGAACGCCAGATGTCTTGAGCGATGGCGGCGGGCGCGAGTGGCGGCTCCGCGCAGCCGTCCCAGATCTCCGCGGTGGCTGGATCTGGAGTGACTTCGGCGCGGAGCGAGAAGCGCTGCAATCGCGTATCGCAGACCGCGCCGTTGGCGCCAAGCACGCGCACCGGCCGTCCAAGCCACGCGCGTAGCGCTTTGGGTAAGCGGCTCATCGCGACGCCTTTTGCCGCGGCACCGTGTCCGACGTACACCGGGTTGCCCTCTTCCCAGGAAGCGTTCGGCGCGGCGCTGAGCAGCGCATAGTGCTCGTCCGCAAGCCAAAGCCCGGGCCTTGGTGACAGCGCGCTGGCGGCCGTGGCGGCACGCTTCAGCTCCGTGTGATGCGGCGCTTGGTCGGCATGACTGGCACACAGGGCGTTCGCGCTTGGCGTGGCGCTCGGATTCGCGCTTAGCGCGGGTGCGGCACTCACGTGCGGCGTGACGCTGGCTGCGAGCTTTCGCTTTGCGGCCGGTGCGTGGCTCTGCGAACAGCCGACGAGCGCAGCGCTAAGCAGACACCCCGTCGCGGCGTGCGCTGCGTTCAACTTGCTGCTCCGGCTTCCGCTGGAGGAGGCTCACCTTGGATCATGCGTTCCAAAGTGGCCTCGTCGATTACGAGCGCGCCGAACTTCTTGGCCGAGTCGGTCTTGGCCTTGCCGACTTTCTCGCCGATGACCAAGTAGCTCGTACCCTTCTTGACCTTGTCCAGCACTTCACCGCCGGCCGCGCGGATCGCCGCGTGCACGTCCTCACGCTTGCGGGACAGAACGCCAGTGACGCAGAACGAAAACCCCGAGAGCGGCCCAGTCGCCGCAGGGCGAGCCTTGGGCTGCTCGCGAGACACGCTGAATCGCTGTAATTTCTCGAGCAATTTGCGGTTTTCTTCGTTTTCCAAGTAGCGGCGAACGCTGTCCACCATCTTCGGCCCGAAGCCGGCAATCTGCGCGACATGCTCCAGCACGTGCTCCGATCCCCAAGACAACAAGGTCGGTAGAGATTCTGCTGCCTCCGCCAATTGGCGCGCCGCAACCTGGCCAACATGCTCGATACCGAGACCCGTGAGTAAGCGCTCCAGCGGTTGATCGCGGGACTTGTCGATCGATTGCACCACGTTCTCGGCACTCTTTTTGGCCATGCGCTCGAGTGCCTCGATCTGCGGCACAGTGAGCTCATACAGATCCGAAACGTCTTTGACCAGCTTGCTGGCGATCAATTGCTCGATCAGCACTTCGCCGAGGTGATCGATGTCCATGGCGAAGCGGCGCGAGAAATGGAAGATCGCGCCTTTGACTTTGTCGGGACAGGTCGGGTTGGGGCAACGAATCGCGACTTCATCTTCGACCGCGACGACCTTGGTTCCGCAGCTCGGGCAAACGTCGGGCATCTGCCACGGAACTTCCGCGCCGGTGCGCGCACTGGGGTCGACCGAGATCACCTGCGGGATGATTTCGCCCGCCTTCTCGATGCTCACGAGATCGCCCACACGCACATCCAGATGCTCGATGATTTCGGCGTTGTGCAGCGAGGCACGCGACACCGTCGTGCCGGCGAGCTGCACTGGCTCGAGGTTCGCGACTGGCGTCAGCGCACCCGTGCGCCCGACCTGCACGACGATGCTTAGCACGCGCGTCGTGGCGCGCTCGGCGCCGAACTTGTATGCGATCGCCCAGCGCGGAAACTTTGCGGTTGTTCCGAGGATGTCCTGCGCGGAGAAGGCGTTCACTTTGACGACCGCGCCATCCGTCTCGTACGGGTAATCGCGGCGCGCCGCGTCGATCTGTTCGATGTACGCGCGCACTTCTTCCGGCGTCTTGCAGACGCGCTCCAGGCGGTGCGTGGGCACGCCGAATTCGGCGAGTTTCGCCAAAGCGCCAGCGTGCGTGGGGGCGAGATCCGGCCCCTCGACGACCTGCCAAACCATCACCCTCAGCGGACGCTGCGCCACCACTCGCGGATCGATCATGCGCAAGCTCCCGGAGGCCGCGTTGCGAGGATTTGCGAACGGTGCTTCCCCCGCTTCGACGCGCACGGCGTTGATCTTCGCCAAATCGCGCCGAAAAATCACGACTTCGGCGCGCAGCGTGAGCGGGCCTTGGTACGGGATGGTGAGCGGCAGAGAGCGCATCGTTTTCAGGTTCGGGGCAATGTCTTCTCCGCTCACGCCGTCGCCGCGCGTCGATCCGCCAACGAGCTGACCGCCCCGGTACAAGATCTCGACGCTTCCGCCGTCGAGCTTCGGCTCGACGCAGAATTCGGCCACCGCGCCTGTCGGCAAACCGCTCAGCACGCGGCGCTCGAACTCAGCGAGCTCGTCGAAGTTGTAAGTGTTGTCGAGCGACATCATCGGCACCACATGCGGCACCGTGCGCAGATCACTGCGCAGTTCGTCGCCCACACGCTGAGTCGGCGAGCTCGCGGTCTTGAGCTCGGGGTGCTGGCTCTCCAGCGCGCGCAGCTCGGCGTACAACGCGTCGTACTCACGATCGCTGAGTGTTGGATCGTCGAGCACGTAGTAGCGGTAGTCGTGGGAACGGACCTCCGCCGCGAGTGCGTCATGACGCTTCTTGGCGCTGGCGCTCGTGGTCACGAGAGAACCTGGGCGAGGGCCTGCGAGCAGCGGCAATTCACGCTCCGGAATTTGCCAAAGAAGCCTGGTCGGCGCCTCAGTTTTCGTGCCGGAAACGCAAAGTTATTCTACTGTCCGGGCGCCCAATGCCCGAGAACCCCGAACTTGCCGAGAGCGAGGCGGAGCGCTTCCTGCGCGAAGGCAGCGGCCCTTGGGCGGATCTCGCGCTCACGCTCCCGCTGTTCATCGGCTACCACTTGGGCGTGGTGTTCCTGCCCGTGCGGAACGCCGCCGACGTCGTCACGCGCGAGCTCACCTCTCTGGCTGAGAACGACTTGTGGGCGTACATCGGGCTCACGCTCGGTATCGGCTTGGTGTTCGCAGGCGTGCTGGTCATGCTGGGTCGCGGCCACACCATGCGCGCCTCGCGCTTCGTGTTCGTCGGCATCGAGGGCATCGTGTACGCGATCGCGATGCGGCTCGCCGGGCAGTATGTCGTGACCAAGCTCGCGCTGCTCGCTGCCCCTGCGCCCGAGGGC
>DATCFJ010000505.1:0-3498 GCA_036509605.1 Polyangiaceae bacterium
TGGTTGTGTCCAACGTGCCCCCCCCACTACTCGGGTTCAATAACAACGTCCGGCACCGGGGCCGTATCTTCCACATCCAAACTGAGGATTCGGGCGTTAAGAATCCGCGCATCGTCACGCACCTGTTTGCCGACGGTGGGCGCATCATCAAGACCACGCGTACCGACTACGCGGAGCACGTGACTCGCCCGGACATGCAGCCCTTCGTGCGCAGCCTCATGAAGGAGCAGCACAAGAGCATGTTCATGGCGCTGCGCATGGGCGAGCTCGACAAGCTGCTCGAGGACGTGTGTGGGCCGTTCGAGCAACCGCTGCAATTGAGCAAGGCACCTCCCGCGCCGATCGTTTCCGCCGCGCCGCCCCCCGAGCCGCTGCCGCTCGTGACTGAGCCGGCGCCGCCTCCAGACTTCGAGACCCCGGCTATCGCTTCGGCGTTCGGGGACAGTGACCGCACTTCGGACCGCGCCGAGGCGCCGCGGCCGATGTCCAATCCCAACCTGCGCAAAGTCGTGCCCTCGGTTCCCCCGCCAGCCGCCGCCGCCTTCGAGCTGGATGTCGCCGCGCTCGATCGGCTGCCGCCCAAGCCGGCCGCTCCCGGTCTCGATGCCAGTCCCGCCGAGCCCGCCTCGATCAGGCCGCTTCGGAAGAGCAATCCGCCGCCGCGCAAGTTGCGTCCGAACCCGCCCTCCGGGACCGCCGCTGCTCCGCAGAGCCTGTCGCGTCCGTCGTCACGCTTTGCCGCCGCGCCCACCAAGACTTCGCAATCGATCTTCGGTGACGGCGTGATCAGCGAACAGTCGCTGGATGAAGTAATTCTGAGCTACCTCGCCGAAGACCTCGACTCGTCCGAATAGCGGGTGAGGTAATTCGCGAGCCACAGCTTCTTCTCCGTATTCTCGGAGGACATGTAGCGCACGGTGCCGAAGATCGGGCGCACGGGTCCCCACGCGCGATCGTAGCGACCGAAGCACCAAAGGATACCGCTGTATGAGTTGGGGTCGCGGCCGTCCACCGCGTGGCGATCGTTCAGGTAGATGGCGGTGGCCAGGGCATGCTCTGGCGTCTTGCTCCACTCGAGGATCTTCTTGCCCCACAGCATGCGTAGATAGTTGTGAATGCGCCCCTCTTTCAAGAGCTCGCGCTGGGCAGCGTTCCAGATTGGATCGTGGGTCTGTGCAGCCTCGAGCCGGGCTCGCGTGTAGGTCGTCGGTCGCGGGTCGTTCTTGTGCTCAAGGAGCGTCTTTTGAGCCCAATTGGGTAGTGAGGCGAAGCTCTGATAGTCGCGCTGATGCGCGCAGTAGTTGAGCCCGACCTCTCGCCACGTGAGCAGTTGGTCGACGAACGCTTCAGCGCTCGGGCGCATCTTCCAGAATCCCGTGCGCTCGCCCCGTGCGCGCTCGCCCAGAACATTCGGCGTCCAATCCTCGCGCTCGGCTAGCGCCGAGAAGACGTGGTGCGCCGAGAGCTGCCCGAAGTGCAGGTACGGCGACAGCGTGCTGGTCCCGGTCTTGTCCGGATGATTGCGGTCTTCTTCGTAGCGCTCGAGCCGGTCGTCGAGGAAGCGAGTCAGCGTCGTTTGCGCGGCGCGCGGGCCGCCGCGGTAACCGACGACTGGCACGCCGTGGTCGATCGGCAACGCGGCGAGCGCGATTGGTTTGCCTTCGAGTAGCGCCGCGCTCGCGCTCGGCCAACGCTCGCGAATGCGCGCTGGTAGCGTGGCTTTGGGCAGGGCGAGCCGGCTGAGTGGAGCGCTCGAGGGACGCGCCGCCCAATGTTCGGCGAATGTCTGTTGCACGACGCGGCGAAAGTCGAAGGCGCGAAAGCAGGCTCGGTCGTGCGCGCGAATCGGTAGCACGCCGTTCGAGTCTACCGCCTCCAGAAGCACCGAGAGCTTTTGACCCGCTCTAGCCAACATGTGCGGCAAGAAGAAGCACGGAAAGTCGTCCGTGACGACGAGCGCGGCGTCCTTCGCGAACGCCTCGAGGAGCCCGCGGCCTGCGCCCGCTTCGGGCTCCACGTAAGGGTGATAGGTGACGCTGGCCTTGTGAAAAGCCGCCGCATTGTCGGCCATGCCGTCGATGACGAAGCGATGAAGACGATCGCTCGCATGCGGATACCCCACGCGCAGCGCCTCTAACACGACGAGCGGCTTTTGCAGGCGCTTGGCGTGTTCGAGCGCGCGGTCGAGCGCGTAATTGTCCCGCGTCCGCCGCGCCGCGACCATCCAATAGAGCACGTACTTTGCACCCCCGCGGACCTCGCCGCGATTGACGGCGCGAACACGGAGGGCTGGAACTGGGAGCTGTGGCACGGCGCGCGAGCGTGCCACAGCGGGCGAGAGCGTGAGCATCTTGTCTAGATCTGTGGGGCGGCTTTTGTGGCGCTAGGTTGCTCCCCTGCGGTTAGCAGCGAACTATTGCAGGTCTCCTGCCCGCGCATGCCGCGAGCAGCCGGCGCATGTCCTGAAGATCGCTCGTGTATAGGAATTCGCCGTGACGTGCCGCGGTCAAGGCAACATGTGCGTCGCAGATGTCATGGGTCTTGCTGCGGCCGCAAAGCTCTCCAACGCTCCGGGCAACTTGATCGAATGAGGCGATCACGCAAAACTGCAAGGCCTTTGCGAGCTGTGCTTGCGCTCCGGTCCCTCTCCAAACTTGAGCAAGCGCAGTGCTCGGTACGATCACGTCTGAACCCTGCGACACGGCTAGCCTGATCGCCGCCCACACGGAACGATCGTTCCGCTCCAGGGCGATCAACGCGCCGGCGTCGAGGACGACGCCAATCACCGGCGCTTTGCTGCGCGTTGCTTTCGCTCAGCCGCCCGCAGCTCCGCGGCGCTGAGCTCGCCATGCTCCGCTTCCCATTCCTTCACGACACCCTCGAGCCCCTGCGCCCGAAGCTTGCGCCGGGCTGCGTCCGCCAACCAGGTTGACGTCGGTTCTGCGCCGGCCGCTCGGCGCACAGCACTGGCGAGCTTCTTGTCGAACGACACCGCGATGCGAGCGACAGTCATACTACGATAATACTACTCGGTATCGCGAGGTCAAGGGCGAGTGCAGCCCGCCGCGGTAGTGTGAACTAGGGTTTCACGCGCAGACGCGGTCGCGCCCCGCTGCTTTGGCGCGTTGCAACGCGGCTTGTGCGTCCTCCAGCAATTCGTCGCTGCCGGTGTTGCGGTACAGAGTGGCGGCGCCGACGCTGAGCGTCACTTGTACGGTTTCGCCGTGCACGTGGAAAGCTCGCGCTGCAACTTTGTTGCGCACTCGTTCTGCGAGGCCGAGGCATGTCGTTAGGTCGTGGCCCGGCAGGGCGGCGCCGAATTGGCCGCCCGCGGTACGCCCCAGCAGCGCGTCCGCGCCGAGCTCTTCCCGCAGTACGTCTGCGATCGCCGACAGCACGCTATTGCCTCCCAATTTGCCGACGCGCTCGTTTACGCGAGCGAGATGGTCGACGTCCAGCAGGAGTAAGCCGAACGGACGCTGCTCGCCGCGCGCAAGC
>DATCFJ010000506.1:0-6327 GCA_036509605.1 Polyangiaceae bacterium
AGGCTGGGGCTCTCTTGCCGCTCAATCCACGACTGCTTCGGGTCGGGCGCCTTGTTTTCGGCGTCCAACACCTTCTTGAACGAATGAAGACGCTCGATGCCCGCCGCAAACGCGCTCAAACTCTCGAAGTTGTCGACGAACACGGTGAGCGCGCCGAGCATCGCGGCGAACGCCCCACCAGCCTGCACCGCGCGGCCTACCTCCAGCTCCCCCGAGATGATGCGCGGTGCGATGATCACGCTCGGCAGTGCGTAGGTCAAAAAGCTGAACAGGTATTGGAAGAGGTTGAGACCGAGCGTGCGCTTGAGCAGCTTGGTGTAGTTCTCGTACAGGGCTGCAAAGCGCTCTCGCACGTGCGCTCCCTCGCGCTTCTCGCCCCGGTAAAAGGCGATGGCTTCGGCATTTTCGCGGATCCGAATCAGGCTGAAGCGAAAATCAGCTTCTTTGCGCAATTGCTGAAAATTCAGGCCGATCATCGGCTTGCCGAAGACGAAAAAGGTGACGGTCGTGCCGACCAGCGCGTACAGCACCAGGACCCAAATCAGCGTCTTCGAAATCGACCACAGGATGCCGCTGAAGGCGACCAGCTGCAGTGCCGCGCTCACCATCTCGAGCAAGAACATCAGGGACTTCTGCGAGAACGAGTTCACGTCCTCCGCGATGCGCTGGTCGGGGTTGTCGATGCTGTGATTCGAGGTCAAATCGTAGAACGCACGGTTGCTCAGGTACTTGGCCAGGAAGTTGTCGGTCAGCCAACGCCGCCAAGCGATGCCCAGCCGGTCGCGCACGTAATAGTAGAAGCCGTAAATCGGCACGGCGATCACCAGCGCACTGCCGAACACGCTCATCGAATGCCAGAAGCGGTGCGAATCCTTGGCGGCCAGCGCGGAGGTGAATTCGCCGGACTGCTGATTGAACACCACCGTAAACTCGGTGCGGCCCAAGAGCAGAATCACCAGCAACGCGAGCATCCCGCGCGCGAGCCACTTCTGATCGCCAAGCCAAAACGGCCTCGCGATGCGCCAAAAGCGATGCCAAAGCCGACTGTCGAAGGATTTGCTGCGGGCTTGCGTGCTCTTTGACAAGGTTTCTCTATATATGGAGACGAAGACGCGACCGCGGCAACTGTGCGAAAGCCGTGCCAGCGTAGGACAGATGCGGCTATGCTCCAACAATAGCCATGAACGACGCGCGCCTCAGCCGGGTTTGGAGCCTGGCCTCATTGTGCGTCGCGAGCTTGGCAATCGCTTGCCATCACGATGCGGACCCAAAGCGTGATCCAGCGGCGCTCGACGGCGTGCAGCGCACCGCCGCGCGACGAGTCGGTCTCGAGTCGGCAATTGACGCCATGCAGCGCCGCGACCTCACGCGCCTCAAGATGCTCGGCGTCTGGGCGCGCACCCGAACGGACGTCGCCTTGTTCGACGAGGACGATCTCAGCTCGCTCGATGCGGCCATCGGCTGCCTCGACGGCAGCCTCGTGGGCGCCGACCGGCAGGGTGCGCTGGGCAAGATCCAATCGGGGACGCTGCTGAAACCAGCGAGCGACCTGTGCCTGGCCGACTCAGAATAGGCGAGTGAAGCGGAACGTTTTCTCGTGAAGGCGAAGGCGGCCCGCTACCTCAAGTTTTCGGAGCCCACGCCGCGGAGCGCCCCGCCCTGCCCAAGCTCCTTCTGCTCGGTACCATCGTTGGCAGCTTCTTCGCAGGCGCGACAGCCGGCGCATTTGCCGCAACGCGCTTTCACCACGCCTCCATGCTCGCCGCGGCCGCCGCGGTTGGCTACTTTGCGAGTTTTGCAAGCCGCGAGCGAGCTATCGCGAAGTGATTTCGCCGGGCAACGTTCTGTGCGCGCAGAGTTGCCTACATCAGTAGACGCGCAAGCGGCGAAGCGGCGAAGCGGCGAAGCGGCTGGAGCACGCTTTTGACCCAAAAGTCGTTGCCCGTTGTCCCGGCCTCCCCACGGGTCTACCGTTGGGAGTCGTGCGGCAATCGTTCGGCCGCATCACATACAAGGTCACGAATGAAAGCCAACCTGCTCCTGATCGACGACAGCGAGGCTCAGAGCTCGCAGATCACGCAGACACTCGAACGCTTGGGTTATTCCGTGAGGAGGGCGTCCTCAGGTACGGAAGGGCTGCGGTTGGCGCGCGAAGCCGCACCCGATTTGGTGCTGCTCGATGTAGTGATGCCCGATATCGACGGCTTCGCCGTGTGTCGCTGGCTCAAGATGAACGCGGAGACGCGCGAGATCCCAGTGATCATGCTCACCGTGCGCACCGCTGTCGCCGATCGCATCGCCGGCTTGAACATCGGAGCAGACGACTACCTGCCCAAGCCCTTCGACGATCAGGAGCTAGAGGCGCGAATCTTTGCGGCGCTGCGGGTCAAGGCGACGCAGTCGGACTTGCGCGTGCGCAACCAACAGCTCGAATCCATGCTGCGCAGCGTAGAAGCCCTGGCGATCACCGACGCCCTGACTGGGCTGTTCAATCGTCGGCGCTTCGCGGACGTGCTCAAGCGTGAATTTGCTGTCACTCGCCGCTATCGCAACACGCTCAGCTGTTTGTTGGTGGACTTGGACCACTTCAAGCAGATCAACGATCGCTTCGGGCACGACGCCGGGGACCAAGTGCTCAAGGAAGTCGCACGCAGAATCGTGGGCAGCTTGCGCGAAGTCGACCTGGCGGCTCGCTACGGCGGGGAAGAGTTCGCAATCTTGCTGCCGCACACCAGCAAGACAGACGCGCGCATCGTCGCCGAGCGTTTGCTGTCCAATTTGCGCAAGCAAGAATTCACGTTCAACGGTGAGCTGGTGCGGGTCACCGCGAGCATCGGCTGCGCGGGCAACTCAGACGTCGCCTCGGGGCAACCCGAGGACTTGGTGAAGGCCGCAGATTTGGCGCTTTACGAGGCCAAGAACAACGGCCGAAACGCGGTGGTGATGTACCAAAGCCCCGCGGATGAAGCGGCCCTGCAGAGCGCCGGGCATGCGCCGGGCATACCGTTCCCCGTGTCCATCCCTGCGCCGTCCATGCCCTTCCCCGCGTCGATGCCCGCGCCATCGATGCCCTTCCCGATCAGCATGCCGTCGCTTGCCCACTCGAAGCCAGCGCCTTCATCACGACCCGGCGAGTCATCGCCGTCGACTAAGCCCAAAGGCTGACTCGCTCGCACAAAAAAACGCGGCCTACTCTGGATAGAGTGACCGCGTTCCAGAGGGGCGCCTGCCGATCAGTCGTTCATGCGGTTGGTCTTGGGCGTCGGGTGCAGAATCCGGGCTGCCTCGGCGCGTAGACGCTCCAGATCCTTGGCGGAGAACTCGACCGATTCGCCGGAGCGCTTGACGGCCGCGGCGAAGCTGGCTTCCCAGGTCGCGTCCTCACTGTCGAAGGATGCCTCGGGCACAGGCAGGGACCAGTTGGCGGCGCCTCGCTTGCGAAGGTACAGACGGGTCGCGGTGGCGCCACGCGGGCTGTCTTTGGCCGAGGACTTGATAATCAGATAATTGTCGGGGTTGCTCATTTGCGTCGGGAGCCCTACCACGGCTCGGGCGCGCGGTCTTGAAGCCGCAGTTCGCGCGGGGATCGGCGGCTATTTGAGTCGTCAGCGGTTGCCTACGCGCTCGTCTCGAGCCACATCCCCTGGTCCGGCCTGCCCCCGCTAGTGCAAGATTGGTCGAAGGTTGGCGATGGCTCGGAATTTCAACTAATTGGCTGGCGTTGAGCCGCGCCAGGGACGCCTACGCCGAATCCATCGTTTACGATTTGGAAGTGCTCAGGCGTTACATCGTAGAATTCGTGCAGGACGACTCGCTACTGATCATCCTTGGCGACCACCAACCGCACTCCGAAGTCACGAGCCAGAGCCCCGAGCGCGGCGTCCCTGTGCATGTTTTGAGCAGAAATCGAGGATTCATCGCGCCATTTCGAGCTCGCGGCTACACTCGGGGCATGGTCGCTGACGAAGCGTTGCCACGGGCAGGGTTGGATAGCTTGATGCTCAATCTGATCACGGATTTTTCGGTCGGCCGCGGCGAGAGCTCGCCGTGATTCAGCTCGCCCCGCAGACCTCTCTCCTGCCCGACGAAGTCTGGGCCTGGGGCTTGATCCGCGCGCTCGCAAGGCGCGCTCGCGCGGGCGCGGCCGTACAAGAACGCACCGGCTTTGGTTCCGACGGCAGCGGCCGCTTCGAAGAAGTCGCTATCGAGCGCGCGGAGCTGGTGCTCGACCCCACGAGCGAGCCCTGCTTCCAAGCTGCGCGGCGCCTCACCCCGAGCGTGCGCCAGCTGTTCGAGCTGTACCTGCCGTTGTGCGTGGGACAGCGGGCCAATCAGCTCGTGATCGGCCACGTGGGGCAAAGCTTGGACGGGCAGATCGCCACGCAAGGCGGCGCTTCGCGCTACGTCACGGGCCCTGAAAATATCGTGCATATGCACCGTTTGCGCGCGCTGTTCGACGCAGTCGTGGTCGGCGCGAGCACGGTGGAGGCGGACGACCCAGAGCTGACCACGCGGCTCGTACCTGGCGAGCACCCCACGCGCGTGGTCATCGACCCGAGCTTACGGCTGTCGCACGCACGCAAGTTGTACAAGGACGGCCTGGCGCCCACGTTGATCGCCTGCGAACGCGGGCGCGCCGCGCAGGGCGGCCCCGCGCGCATCCCGCTCTTGGAGATTTCGACGGAAAACTCGCTGCTTTCGCTCACCGAGCTGCTCGCCGCGCTCACTCTGCGCGGCCTCCGCCGCATCTTCGTCGAAGGCGGCGGCGTCACGATTTCACACTTCATCCAAGCGCGCTTGCTCGACCGCCTGCACGTCGCAGTGTGTCCGATCCTGATCGGCCGCGGTCGACCCGGGATCTGTTTGCCGGGTGTGGAGCGGCTCGACCAAGCCTTGCGCCCGGCCGCGCGCCACTTCACGCTCGGTGACGACGTGCTATTCGATTGCCGGCTATCATGAGCCAAACCGCCGGCGTGGAGCATTGCTTCGTGGTGCCGGCGCTGGACGGTCCGGTGACTGGGGGCACGCTGTACAATCGCGAGCTGGGCGCGGCGCTCGCGGGTGCGGCAGCTTCGATCGCGCTGGGCGAGCTTTGCGGAGCTCCGCTCCGCCGCTCGCTCAGCGCGGCGCGGCGCGTCTGGGTGGACAGCCTGTACATGGGCGCGCTGCCCGAGCTGAAGCGCGCGGCCTCGTGTCCGGTCGGCCTCGTGCTGCACTATTTGCCCACAATGGTGCGGCTCGGCCGCGCGGCGCGCGCGTCCGAGCTCAGCGCCGTCGAACAGAACGCGGTGTGCGCGGCCGACACGTTTCTGGTGACGAGCGACTTCATGCGCGAGGCACTCGAGCCGCTCGTGGCCACCCCCAAACCAATACTCGTCGTGGCCCCCGGCTGCCGCGCGCGGCGCGCTCCCGCGGCGCCCCAGCCGTCACTCGGCCTGCGCGCGCTGCTCGTCGGGAATGTCGTCCCCGGTAAAGGGATCGAGCCATTTTTGCAGGCTTTAGCGACGTCGCTCGGGAAGGACGACCAGCTAGGCCTGTCGATCATCGGCAGCTTGGAGGCTGATCCGGGTTACGCGGAGCGCTGCCAACGCTTGGTCTCCGAGTCACCCGCCTTGGCTCAGCGAGTGACGTGGCATGGCGCGCTCACGCCAGAGCAGGCGCTCGCGGAGTTGGCGGAGGCCGAGCTGCTGCTCTCTGCGTCCGTGATGGAGAGCTACGGTATGGCGCTCGCGGAAGCGCGCGTTACCGGCGTACCGATCTTGGCGCGCGCCGGCGGGAACGTGGCTTGCCATGTGGCTGTGAGCGCCGGTGGAGAGTTGGTTGCGAGCACGTCCGAGCTGGTCCGAGCCTGCCTCGAGCTCGCTCGGACGCCGCTGCAACTTCGTCAGCGAATCGCCAGCGCGCGGCTTCGTGCGCCAGCCGCACGCAGCTGGTCCGAGGCCGCGCGAGAATTCCGAGCTCAGGTCGCAAGCCTGGAAAAATAGCCCGATCGCGCGAACGACGCAGTCACGACCAGCGTTCCAAAAATCACACCGCTCGCGCCCCAAACACCGGGCACAACGAGCCCACAGCACAGCCCGACCATCAGCAGCAGGAACGCCAGGCGGCCGAAAAGCGAGCGCGGAGCTTCGCGTCCAGTGCCGGGCCACAGCCACAGCCCGAGCACGTAAAGATAGCGAAGCAGCCCGGCCCACAACACCCAAGGGCCGAAGCCTTCAGCCAGCCACAGGCGCAGCGTGAGCAACAACACGAGCAGCGCGTCGGTCTCCATGTCGAAGTGCGCGCCGAATTCCGAAGCGTCGCCGAAGTGTCGCGCGCACCAACCGT
>DATCFJ010000507.1:0-6329 GCA_036509605.1 Polyangiaceae bacterium
ATCCGCGAAGCGGCCGCGCGGCAGAGGCGCCGTCGGTGTTCACTGCTTTTCGCTTCTCGCGACCAGCACGCCGACGTCCAGCCTGGTTGTGCCGGCGTCCAATAACGCCTGCACGTCTTGCAAGTGGCGTTGCTTGAAGTCCGCCTCTTGTTCGGTGGTCATGGCGCGCAACATCCCTCGGTATCCGGCGTTGTGAACGATGTCCCACCACGCGCTTGCGGAGGGCAGCGCGAAGCCGAAGTCGTGGATCGAACAGCGCAGCCGCGGCAGTCCGGACTGCTCGAATACGTCGCTCAGCTTCTGTTCGGAATCCAGACGCAGCCAGCCCGGCGGGCGCGCCTCGAAGCCGAACTCTGCGTACAGGCGGAAAAAAGAGTCGCTGAATGGCGAAAACGAGCCTGCTCGAAAGGTCGAGAGAACGATACGACCGCGCGGGACCGCTTGCCGACCGAAACGGGTCAGCGCAGCCACCATGTCGTCGACAAAGAACAGCCCGAAGCTACAGGTCACGACGTTGAAACGCGGCCCGAACTCCATGTCGTCAAACGATCCTTGGACGAAGCGCGCGTTGAGTAGGCCGGCGGCCGCGGCTTTGGCCCGAGCTTCGTTCAACATGCCACTCGACAAATCAAGCCCCAATACTTCCGCTCCGGGAGCCTGGCGCGCCAGGGCGAGCGCCAATTTACCGGTGCCGGTCGCCAGATCGAGGGCTTGCTCACCGTCCACCAAGCGGCTCGCCTGCGCGACGACATTCGCCGTTGCATCGAACCAGCTCAGCATCGGGTGATCGTAGCCAGAAGCCACGGTGTCGAAGGTCGCTTGGACGCGGGCTTCGTGCTCGAATCTCGTCATGCGCGATCGTAACGCGAGTTGAACATGGGGGGAGAAAATTCAGCCTCAAGGTTCCGGCAGCGGAGCGAGATCGGGTTCTAGATTGATCGCGCACGCACGCGGCGAGGCCAAGAGCGCCGAAGTGTAGTAGCGATGCAGCAGCCCTCGCTCGAGTAGCTCGGGATGTTACGCTAAGAGCTCGTCGTCGAGCGAGTGCTGTTGGGCAAATACAACTGTATCTCTGGTTCCATGCCCGTGCCGGCGTCACTGACGGCGAGCATCACGTGAGGCCCAGGCCTCGCGCCCAGATGCTCGGCCGCAGAGGTTTCATCCAGTTCGACGGTTCCGGTCTCGATCGTTAGCTCGTCTTTCTGAGGACGAGCGAGGGAGTCGCACAGCGACACGCTTTGCGCGAATTGCCGCAGTTGCAAAAATGTCCGCGGCACTGAATAGGCGGGAAACCAGTGCTGGAGCGACCCTGGCCGGGGGCATGGTCCTTGCTCCCATTGGAGCTGCGGGCGTAGGGGCGCTGCGCCCACTGCCCATGTTTATGACAACCAACTTATCGCTGCGACGGTCTCAGCGGGACATCGCGCAGAAGGGCGCACTAGAACGGCTGGGCGAAATCCACGCTGTTTCTAGCGCGGCTTTTCGGCGCGCCGAATGGCGGCCGGGCACTTCGGTATTTCTGCGGCGCGCTAAGCGTCGTGTGCGCCTAAGACCCAGGCGAACCTTCGCCGAGCAGTGTGTCGTGCAAAGTCTGTTTGCAGAACGCTCAATACGCCACGCGCTGAGCGAAAAACATGACTGCTGAAGCTTTCGACTATCTGCTGATTGGTGGGGGTTTGCAGAACGCCTTGATCGCCCTGGCGGTGCTGGATCGTACTCCCAGCGCGCGGGTCTGTTTGGTCGAGCGCGGCGCGGCCCTGGGCGGCAATCACCTGTGGTGCTTTCACGGCTTCGATCTGAGCGAGGCCGGGCAGGCATTGGCTGCCCCCCTCGTCATCCGACGCTGGCGGGGCTATTCGGTGCGTTTCCCGAGCTTTGAGCGCCACTTGGACACCCCTTACGCGGCGGTCAGCAGTCAGCGCCTCGCGCAGTACGTATCGGAGAAGTTCGCGCGGAGGGCATGTTCCCGGCTGGTCCTCGGTCGTTCAGCTTTGCTCATCGAAGCGACGAAGGCAACGCTGGACGACGGCGAAGAGCTGCGCGCGCGGGTCGTGATCGACGCGCGCGGTCCGGATGCTCATTGCCGTGAGCACGTCATCGGATATCAGAAGTTCGTCGGACTGGAGCTCGAGCTCGAACGTCCCGCCGAGATCAGGGAACCGATCGTGATGGATGCCAGCGTGCGCCAGGACGACGGCTTCCACTTCGTCTACACCTTACCGCTCAGCCCGACCCGAGTGTTGGTGGAAGACACCTACTTCGCCGACGGCCCGGAGTTGGACGTCGACCTGCTGCGCACGCGCGCACTCGCTTACGCCCACGGCTTGGGCCTGGCGGTCCATGGCATTACTCGCGAAGAATCCGGCATTTTGCCGCTACCGGCGGCGGCCGTGGCGACGCCCGCCGGTTCGCCCTGGCAAGCGGGTTACGCAGGGGGCTGGTTCCACCCGACGACGGGCTACTCCTTCCCGATCGCCGCGCGACTCGCCTTGCACGTCGCAAGCACGACGCCCGAGACGCTGTTCGACGCGAGCTATGTCGTGTTCGCTCGCGAACACGCACGTCAACAGCGCTACGCCTGCTTGCTCAATCGACTGCTGTTTCGAGCGCTACCGCCCGAAGCGCGGCGCAACGTGCTGGAACGCTTCTACCAGTTACCCGAGCCCAGCATCGCGCGCTTCTACGCGCTCTCGACCACTGCCTTCGATCGCGCGCGCATCTTGTGCGGGCGGCCTCCGCGCGGCCTTTCCCTCGGTCGCGCCTTCACGGAGGGCCTGCTCCAATGACGAGCCGCGCATTCGCCGTGGCGGCGCCCCGCACGCTCGTCACGCTGCTGTCCGAAGAGTTCGACGATCGACAGCTCGCCAAAGTACTCGGCTATGACCACTGCGTTCCGGCTCGTCTCTGGGAGCCAGCGCTGGTCGGCCCGCTGATGGATTTCTTGGGGCGACCGGGCAAGGAGTTTCGCGCGCGCCTGGTGCGTCTCGGTTGGCAACTGAGCGGACGAAACGACGCACCACCTGCCGAATTGCCGCTGATTATCGAGGCTTTGCACTCCGGATCGTTGATCGTGGACGACATCGAAGACGAATCGAACGAGCGCCGTGGTGCGCCGGCGCTGCACTGTCGCTACGGGTTGCCCCGCGCGCTCAACGCCGGCAATTTTCTGTACTTCTGGGCGCTCGATTTGCTGTCGCGGCTGGCGCTACCGCCGATCACGGAACTTGCGCTGCATCGCGCATTCAGTCGCACGCTGCTCGCGTGTCATCAAGGGCAAGCCCTCGATCTATCGGTCGATGTCACCGAGCTCGCGCAAAGCGAGGTGTTGCCCACCGTGTCCGCTGTGACTCAACTCAAGACCGGCAAGCTGTGCGAGCTAGCGGCGTACACGGGCGCCCTCGCCGCTGGCGCTTCGCAGAGCAAAGCCCAGGCAATTGCCCGTTTCGGTCGTGAGCTCGGAATTGGGCTGCAAATGCTGGACGATCTAGGGGGTATCATCAGTGAACGGCGAGCGCACAAAGGTCACGAAGACCTGCGGCATCGCCGCCCCACCTGGCCCTGGGCTTGGGCAGCGGAAACTTTGGAAGCGTGTGCTTACGCCAAAATCCAAAAGCTCGGGCGCGCCGTGTCCAGCAACGGAGAGCACCCCGAGCAGGTGGCCAGCCAATTGCGCGCGGTCGTGGGAGACCACGGGCGCGCCAAAGCACACGCGGGACTGGCCGCGGCGCTTTCGCGTCTGGCCGAGGCGGTGCCAGAGCCACGCGCTATCCTCGAGCTCGAACACGAGTTAGCTCGCTTGGAGAAGAACTATGATTGATCCGATCTCGGCTGAACACGGGCAGAGACGCGCCGCGGTGATCGGCAGCGGCTTCGGCGGGATCGCAGCCGCGATTCGCCTGCAGGCGCTGGGCGTGCAGACCACGCTGTTCGAGTCCCGCGACAAGCCGGGCGGGCGGGCCTATGTCTATCGAGATCAAGGCTTCACCTTCGACGCCGGGCCCACGGTGATTACCGCGCCGGAATGCTTGCAAGAGCTGTTTACGCTGTGCGGCCGCCAAATGTCTGACTACGTGGAGCTATTGCCAATCACACCGTTCTATCGGTTGATTTGGGACGATGGCGATCAGTTCGACTACGTGGCTGACGGCAAGCAGATGCGCACGCAGATCGGTGCGCGCGATCCGCGCGACGCTGCGGGTTACGACGCTTTCGTCGCATACACCAAGCGCGTTTTTCAGAAGGGTTACACCGAGCTCGCCGCCACGCCCTTCCTGCACTTCGTCGACATGGTGCGCGTCGCGCCGCAGCTCGCACGGTTACGCGCGGACCGCTCGGTGTACGATACGGTTGCGCGCTTCATACACGACCCGCACGTGCGCGAAGCCCTCAGCTTTCACTCGCTGCTCGTGGGCGGCAATCCTTTCGACACCAGCGCCATTTACACGCTCATCCATTACCTAGAACGGCGCTACGGTGTGTGGTTCCCACGCGGCGGGACGGGCGCGTTGGTTGACGCGCTGATCACCCTATACCAACAGCTCGGCGGACAATTGCGCCTTTCATCCCCCGTGCGCTCGATCCGTCTCGAGCAGCGCGGCGCTGAGACCCTTCACCATGTGCGCATGGACTCGCAGGGCGAAGAGGCGTTCGAGCTCGTGGTCTCCAACGCGGATTTGCACCACACCTATTCCCAGCTCTACAAAGGCGTGCCATCGGCCGCAAAAACGGCGACCAAGCTCGAAGGCGCGGACTGGTCGATGTCACTCTTCGTGCTCTATTTCGGCACCGACATTCCGTACGATTTAGCGCACCACACGGTGATCTTCGGCCCGCGCTACGAAGCGCTGCTGCGTGAGATCTTCGACGGTCCGGACCTACCGCAGGACTTCAGCCTGTACCTGCATGCGCCAACCGTCACTGACCCGTCGCTCGCTCCGCCCGGCTGCGGGTCGCACTACGTTCTGAGCCCAGTGCCACACCTCGGCAAGGCCAATATCGATTGGGCCGAAGAGGCTCCGCGTTACGCGAAGAAGATCGTGCGCGCGCTCGAGCGTCAAATGCCGAACCTGAGCCAGCACATCGTGACGCAGCGCTGGTTCACGCCGCTGGATTTCCAAAGTACCCTGAACGCCTTTCAGGGGTCGGCCTTTTCGATCGCGCCCACCCTGACGCAGAGCGCGTACTTCCGACCCCACAATCAAGATCCGAAGATCCCAGGCTTGTTCATTGTTGGCGCGGGCACCCACCCCGGCGCGGGTTTGCCGGGAGTGATCAACTCGGCCAAGGCGACGGTCAGCTTAATCGCGCGGCGACTGGGCAAGCAGGTCGCGGCGTGACCCTGCCTGCGCTCACTGCTCCGGGCAGGCGCCAAATGCCCGACAATGCAGCGACCATTTGCGCGCGCACCTTAGCGCAGCATTCCAAGAGCTTCGCCCTGGCTGGCAAACTATTGCCCGACCAACAACGCCGTGACGCAGCGGTGCTGTACACCTATTGCCGTCTCGCGGACGACAGCATCGACCTGGTCGAGCGCGAGACGCAGCCCGGCGCGCTCGCCGAGCTAGGGCGCGCGCTCCATTCCGTATACCGCGGTGAAGCGCAAAAAGACGTTCGGCTACGGGCCTTCCAGGAGCTCGTGCAACGTCGAAGCTTGCCGCGCGAATACCCGGAGCAGCTGCTCGCAGGCATGCGCATGGACACCGAAGGCATCCAGTACCAGAGCTTGAATGACCTCTTGCTCTATTGCCACCGAGTAGCCGGCGTCGTCGGCTTGATGATGTGTCATGTGCTCGGGCTGACTGACACCCGCGCGCTCAGGAATGCAGCGCACTTGGGCATCGCGATGCAGCTAACCAATATCTGTCGCGACGTGGCCGAGGATTGGCAGCGTGGGCGCTTGTACCTACCGCTTCGGATGCTGCGCGAATGCGGCCGCGACACGCTCCCCGCCCTCGCTCTGGGCCCATTGCCAGACACGGCTCGTGAGTCGCTGGCCATCGTGACTAGGCAATTGCTGAGCGAAGCGGACCGTTTTTATCGCTCGGGCGACGCGGGGCTCTCGGCCTTGCCTTGGCGCGCAGCGTTTTCGGTGCGCGCGGCGCGATTGATCTATTCCGCAATCGGCAGACGCATTTTGCGCCCGGACTACGACGCGTATTCGACGCGCGCCATCGTGCCACGGTCGCAGAAGCTGCGGCTCCTGATGAAGGCAGCGTTGCTCACCGCCCAAGGCCTGCCACGCCGCTGGCTGAAGGCCCGTAAGCAAACACCGCTCGATTCCGTACTGAGGTTTCCAGATGATATCCTTCCCGTCTGAGGTCGCGCAATAC
>DATCFJ010000508.1:0-4219 GCA_036509605.1 Polyangiaceae bacterium
TCGCTGATCTCGCCGCGCTCTTCGCGCTTGGCATCGCACTGCGACGCCGCCGAAGTCGTACGGTGCAAACTAGACCGTAAATACAGGAGGATTGGGCCCGCGCTCCCTACGTTTGGCCGGATCACGCCCCCCGCGCTAGAGTCGCCCGGTGACTGGGCGCTCTCGCTCGTTTTGGCTGTCTGCGGCCGCGCTCGCTTATGTATGCGTGGGCGCCGCGCATTTGGCAGGCAGCCCGCTGCCTTGGCTCGCGCTGCTCATTTTGCCAGCGCTGCTGGCCGAAGCCTGGCGACAGACGGCGATTCCGGCGGGCAAAGACGACGTATCGGTGGCGTCGCGCAGTGCGTTCCGGGCCGTCGCTTGGGGCAGCTTGCTGTGGGTCGCGGCACGCACCGGACCGGCGGGGCGCCCGGCTTTGGATGCCGCCGCGAACTTGGGAGCCGGCACTGCCGCAGTAGCCGCCCTGGTCGCGATTGCGCGCATTGCGCGGCGCCCAGGACTGCTCACGCCGGCGAAGGCGACGCTCTCGCTCGACGCGGCCACTTTTTCCGGATTTTTGTGGGCGATTGCCACCGCGCTGCCACTCGGCTTCGCACTCTTGCCAGCCGAGCGCGTGCGCCTCGATCCGTTGACGATCGACTATGCCTCGACCAGCGCCGCGATCGGCTCGCTGCTCGTGTTCGTGGCTGCGAGCTTCCGCTTGCGCATGTTGCGGCGCCTCGAGCTGGGTGTCGGCGATCGCGCGGCGGGGGCGCTCGCGCTCGCGATCACGACGTTCTCAGTCGCGATCCCGGCGAGCTTGCTCGACGTTGCTCCGCCGGACCGCATCTTGCCAGTAGCGGTGTGCATCGCCGCGCTGGCGATGACTTGGGCGGCGACGACACCAGAGCCGACCACCGTGTCCAGCGGCCTGCGCGGAATTCTGTCGATCTTGATCCTCGGTACGCCGATCATTCTGGGCGCCGGTGCAGTCGTGCGGTCGTCGCCCGAGCACTCCGGCGCCGTTTTGCTCAGTGCCACCACGCTGTGCATCTTCGTGGGTTTGATTGCGCGCGCGGTGGCGCGTCCGCTCGGCCCAGAGCAGTCACGTTGGCTCGATGCGATCGAGGCCGCGAGCCGCGGTGCGCTGCAACCAGAGCCTGATTCCGCGCTGCGAGCGGCGCTCGAGGCGCTCGGCAAAACAGCGACGACACCCAACGCGCACCCCGCCATCTTCCGCAACAGCCCACCGGAAATGCTATCGGTCGACGTCGCGGGCTACCTGCACGTGGAGACGGCAGAAGCGCCCGAGCGCTTGTACGCGCTGGCGAGCGAAGAGCCCGAACGCACGCTGCGCGCCGAAGCCTTGCGCGCGCTCGCCGTGCGGCGCCCAGAAGTGAGGCCGCTGATCGCCTGGTTCGACGATCGCCGCGCGTTCTCGGCCACGCTAGTGGTCGACGAGGACGGTCCCATCGGCTTCATCTTGCTCCCGGCCGGCACGCGCACCTCGGCTATGACGCTCGAAGAGGCGCGCGCCGTACGTGTGCTGGGCGACCGCATCAGCGCGCTGCTCGCCGTTTCGTCCGCGCTCGCGCGCTCGCGAGACCGCGAGCTCAAAGCCGTGTCGCGCGCCGACCGCGTCGACGACGAGTGCAAACGCCTCGAGCACATCATTTTCTCGGCTTCCGGGCGGCACATGGAGCTCGCGGAGCGGCTCGCGCGAACCGTACGCACCACTGCCTACAGCCCCGCGGCGCGCCAAGCGCTGGAGCGCTTGCAACGCCTAGGCAAGCTGGGCGCGCCGATCTCGCTGCTCGCCCCGCCCGGCGTGGAAGCGATTGGCTGGGCTGCGCACGCGCATTTGGAAAGCGGGCGCTCCGGGGGCGCGTTCGTAGTGGTGGACGGCACGAACCCAGCTGAGCACGCGCGCGAGCTGTGGCAGGACGCCGAGCGCTCGCCGCTCGTGCTCGCGGACGGCGGCACGCTCACGATCCTCGATGTCGCCGTGCTGCCGCTCGAGATTCAAGATCTGATCGCGCAGTCGTTTGCGCGCCGCACGACCGCGCTGGCGGTGTCGTCAGTGGCCAAGCCCGGGCTGTTCGTGACCCTGCGCGTGCCGCTCGAGCGCTTGCTCGCGGAAGGCCGGCTGAGCCGCGACCTGGCGCGCTGGCTGGGCGCCTCAGAGCTGATCTTGCCGACGCTGGCCGACCGCGCCGAAGATCTGCAGGCGTTGGCGCTCGAGTCCCTGTCGCGCGTGGGGCTCTCTCTGCGCGGCGAGCCGCTGGGCTTGGAACCGGCCGCGATGCGCCTGCTCGCCGAACACGACTGGCCCGGAAACGAGCTAGAATTCCGAGCCCGCCTGTTGTCCGCCGCGCGCCGCGCCCCCGGCGCAGTCGTGCGCGCCGAGGATCTGCTCGCGACTGGGTTTGCACCGGCGGTCGCAAGCGCCCTCGACCTCACGCCGCCCCCAGCCGCGCTCGCTCGGCGACCGAGGCCTCGGCGAGTGCCTCGCGGACGCTGAGCTCAGACGCCACCCTGTCTCAGCCTATGCCGGTCGCGTCCTCGAGGCCGTCTCGGTAAAGAGAATCAACGTTGAGCCTCACACCTACACTGGTGAGATCCAGCGAGTCACCGGCGCCGCTCTCGATCACGGTCCACCCGCTTAGGTCACGGCGGTGCAACGTCACACGCGGACCTCGATGAGACACTATCAAGACCTCGCTGACGCTCGGAAGCTGCTGGTAGTGTCGCAGCTTTTCGCCGCGGTCATAGTCCTCGGTCGAAGGGCTGGTGATCTCCACCAAAAGCGATGGATTTGTAACGGCCAACGGATCTTCAGCCGCGCGCTCCGTCTTGCCGCAGACCACACTGACGTCCGGGTAGGTAGAAAGCCCTGTCGCCGAGATTCGGATCCGCAAGTCTGAGGTGAAGGCGCGACAACTCGGTCGAAGGTCACCGGCCAGCGCGCGAATCACGGCGGCGGCCAAGGCTGCGTGATCCGGTGACCCGCCGGCCATCGCATAGATCTCACCGTCCAGGTACTCGTGACGGATTGGGCTTTCGTCCTCGAGTGCCGTGTACTCGGCGTATGTATAGTGCACGCGGCGGGTCGCGGTCGCCATTTCGTTCAGTCTAGCACTAGTCGATGGAACGATTGGGGCTCACCGACTTAAGAGGCAGGAGGCCGCACGTTTCAAAGGTGAGGCTCTTAGCCGCGCCTTTGCCGATCAGCCCCTCAGCGCAATTGAGCGCCGCAGAAGGACGACGAAGGCCTGTGCTCCAGACTAGGGAAGGCTGGGCTCTATTCGCCGTTACGCTGTACGGTAACGTGCTGAATGCGGGTTTCTTCTGGTGGATGAAGGACGGAACGCTGATTCCTCCGTTGCTTGACGGGAGTTGGATTATTCCCAGCGCCTTTTTCTTGCATCGGCTCATTCCCCGAGTCGTCTTGGTGACCCCGGCGGTTGGGTTGGCTGTGTCGGCGGGATACGCGTTGGTCTGGCTGTTCCATCGCGATCGTTATTCGAGGCGCATGGGACTGCTCTGGACGATCGCTTTGATCACGGCGATCATTGGGTGGCCAGTCGCGTGCGGTTGCATCGGGATGGAAGGGTATGCACGCGGGGTCGTTCGAAATTGAGTTGAGAAGTGGACCGCGACACCACCGTAGCCTGCCCCCCACTGGCTGCGCGTGCGGTCGGCTTCCGCGGCCGCGGGTGTGTTCGGGCTCTCGAAGCGAGTCCCGCGCAAGATCGGCCTCGCGGAGCTCGCCAACCCGATCAGCGCACGAGGCGACTGAGGATGTTCTTGGTACGGGTGCCGAGCGCGACTACAGCGCGGACATCGGCCGCCGCGCACGCGCCCAGGGCGCCAGCGATCTCGATGGCAGCGCAAGCCTCACAGCACTCACAGAGCGCGATGGCATACGCGCGACTCTTGTCGGCCCGCGTTTGTCGAGCCGCGCCCTCCGCGCAATTGAGCGCGGCGCTCGCGGCGGACTTACGCGCTTGGGCCCGCAGATGGGCGTTGGCCACACGCACCCTCACCACGAGCTGAACGCGCTCAAGGCAAAGCGAGTAAGCGATCAGCTTGTGATGCGGCAACGAAGCGGACTGAGGAAGGGTCTGGTTCATGCAAACCCCAGGCGCAGGTCGCATGCCAGCGCCCCGAAGTATTGCGCGCGCAGCGTTGGCGCTGGCAGGCGAAGTGCGCCTCCCCCGCATGAACCAGACCCTTCCTCAGT
>DATCFJ010000509.1:0-7794 GCA_036509605.1 Polyangiaceae bacterium
GGCATCGCGAGCGCGACGAAGCGGGCGCGGCGTTCGTGCTGAACGGCCTGTCTTCGCCGCATCGCGCTTACCTCGCCGGCGGCGGCCTAGGCTTCATTCTGGGCGACGGCGCGCTCAACTACGCGCCCGAAATGCAGTTCGATACCTATTACAAGCTGTCGCTCGCCGACAACGTCTCCTTCAGCTCGATTTATCAGCCCGTCATCAACCCCGGATACAACCGTGACCGCGGCCCAGTGCACGTGCTCACGGGCAGGCTTCACGTCGCGTTCTGAGCAGGGCCTAGCTGTCGCGACCGCGCTTGAGCGCGCCTGTCTTGCCAAGGCCGATTGAGCGCGCTACGGATCACGGCCCGCTGGGTCAGATGAATCAGGTCCTTCGCCGCAGCTGTTACGCCTGGCAGGCCATGCGCCCCGCGCTGGCCTGCGTAGTACTTCGGCTCGGAAGTGCGTTCCGGATTTCCGCGACCCCGACGGGTGAGGGTCGCAGAAATCCTTCAGCACGGCACATCCGACCTCACTACTCTGTCTGTCTTGACGTACGACGACCCGGAACGGAGTTCCGAGCCGTCGTACTAGTCGCGTGCTGTCTGGTCCTGCTGCAGTTGGTAACTGCGCTGCATTTTGCGCTGGTTCCGCACGGCTTTAGCGCTGGGTTGAACGGCTTCGTGCACGTTCACGCCGCGTTCGCTGAGCAGCGCTCAGGCGCGGGCCACGCTGAGCACGTCGCTTCACAGCGGCCGTCCCTGGTCAGCGACGCAGCATCCTGCGCACCCGAGTCTTGCCCGATCGGCTTCGCTGGACCGCACTCGCTCTTGTTGGCTAGCGCACAAGCGGCGGGTCTGCTCGAGCTTGCCGTTACTGCTCAGGCGCTTCCACCGGCGCGCTTTGCCGTCCCGTGCGGCCGCGCCTTGCTAAATGCACCGAAGACATCTCCGCCGTTTCGAGTCTGAGCCTGCGCGTGTCAGGCGATCCCGCGGGGTCGTCGTTTCCTCACGAGCGCGCGGCGCGTTGCGCTGCCCTCGAGCTCCGCACAATTTCGACTCGAATGACCGCCGAATGATTTCGGATTTGGAGATTTTCCATGAATTGCTTCCAAGCACACGCCGCGCTCCCTGCGGCCCTATTGATTGCCTTGCTCAGCGGCTGCTCTAGCAGCCAGAGCCCTAAATCGGGCAGCGACGTGAACCTCGAATGCCTGCGCGCAGACAGCCCCGTGTCCGCCGCCGGCTACGGGTTACAGCCCTTTTGTGCGCCTAAAGATCCCGGGCCGGGCAACATCTGGTTCGCGGCCTCCGGTGAGGCGTTGGCGCTCACCGGCTACGCCTTCCCGCCCGCCAGCGACTCGGACGCCGCCTTCGTCGACGGCTGGGACGTGAAGTTCACGCGGCTGCTGGCAACCGTCGACAAGATCCAACTCTCCGAAAACCCGGACTACGAAAAGGGCAGTCAAGCCAAGACCGGCAAGCTCGTGGCCGAGGTCGACGGGCCGTGGGCCGTGGATTTGAGCCACAGCGACCCCAGCTACTTGCCCGGCAAAGGTGGCTCAGGCGAGCAAGCGGTGCCGATCGCCGCGCTCAATTCTCAAAACCAAAACGGTGGCGGTTCCTTCGCTACCGACGGCACGCGTTACGCCTTCGGCTTCGACGTCATCGCCGCTAGTGATCAAGCGCAGAACGTCAATCTCGATGCCGACGCCCTCGCCGACTATCAAGATATGGTGCAAAACGGCTGCGCCGTGCTGTACGTCGGAACAGCCACTTTCAAGGGCGATCCGAAGTTCGACGGCTGCGTGACCGACGCGAGCAAGGCCTGGCCCAGCACGGTCAGCTTTCACCTCTGCTTCAAGTCACCCACCAGCTACCTCAATTGTCAGAATCCAGACAACGACCCCGCCGGAGCGATCAGCTCTGCCGAAGAGCATCAGCGTGGTATCGCGTTTTTGAGCAATGCTTCCGTGATCGGCCAAGTGACTGTGCACACCGATCACCCGTTTTGGGACAGCGTGCTGCACGACTCACCCGCGCACTTCGATCAGTTCGCGGCTCGCGCAGCAGATACGGGCCACGGCGCTTCCGTAACACTAGAAGACACGCAAGGCGTCGACTTTACGGCTTACACGGATGCGAAGGGCAAACCGGTGTCTTGGCGCTACTGCATCGACCCGCCGACCGACGTGCATCCAAAGTTCGTCGGCGCCATGAGCTTCGATCCGAACGGTGTCCCCGCGGCTCCGGGCAGCGACCCCAGCAAGGGTCTGCGCGACTACTACGACTTCACAACCTACAACCAGAGCACTCAGGGCCACCTCAACTCAGATGGCCTGTGCTACGTGAAGCGCAACTATCCGTCTCCGAAGTGAGCCGCGTTCGGGAGGTTGCAGACGGCTGACGCGTCCCTCGTCTAACGCTTTCGGTTCAGACGGCCGTCCGCCTGGGTCCGCCAGCTCTTGTGAGTTGATTCCTTGTTGGCAGATCGTGATCTTATCGTGCCAAAGTCGGGTGGGGTCGACGTCCTTCCGGGCATTCGGCTGAGCCGCCTGGCGCGCGCTTCGGCGCGAGGCGTGCGGCGCTTCGCGCGCACCGGAGCGGGCGTCGCGTGATCATCAACCAGAGAAACACGCTAATTGTGATACGTGAGCGGCATCTCGGTGTCAGCGCCAGCGCGATCGCGTTGATGATAGGTGTGGCGCTGACCGTGACGCTCCCGGTGTTGCTCACACCAGTACTCCGCTCCCGCGGTCGCCTGGCGGGTCTCGACGCAGCGTGGACACGGTGGCTCGATCTTCGGCCCCTCTTCCGGCAAGGCTTTGGGTCGGACCACGAATACCGGGCACGGCGCGAGCCGCACCACCGCTTCAGCGACCGAACCGATCAGCAAGCGTGAAATCCCACGCCGCCCCTGGGTGCCCACGACAATCAAGTCTGCTTCGAGATCGGACGCGATTTGAGCGAGCTCGTGAGCCGGGGCCTCCAGGCGCAAGTGCGGAACGACGCGCGTAGACCGCCCATCTTCGCCTTCGCCACGCCTCTGGCGGAACGCCTGCCAACGCTGCTCGGCATAGCGACCGACCTGCGCCGTGGCGTCGCTCAACGATACGCTGGCGAATCCGCCGGGGTCCGCCGGGAAGTCGACCAGAACCTCTCCGCCATGCAACTGAACCACGTTCACGACGTGCACCTCGACCCGGGGACGCGCAGCGGCGAGCTCAAACGCTTTTTCCAACGCCAGATCGCTGGCCACCGAGTAGTCGACACCAACGATGATCACGTACGGCTTTTCGGAGCTCAACATGGGACCCTCTTTCTCTGCTGCACCCGACTGGCAGCGGTTCTTCTCGCGATTACGGGTCAACCAGGTGCATCGCACATGCCAGCCTCATGGCGTGACGCTTTGTGACCAGCCGCGCGCCGCCTAGGCGATACACCCCGTTTCGAGCTCGCGGTGGTCCGCCCAACCTGCGCCAGTTCGCCTCATTGTGGCGAAACAGGTCAGGCCAAGCCCGGCGTTCGTGGGCTATCTTGCGCGCCGATACATGGGCCCTCTCAGAAAGCTGCTCCGGTTCGCCAAGCCCTATACGAAGCAGTCGCTGCTCGCGCTGCTGCTCCTGACCACGCTGGTCGTGCTCGATTTATCGATCCCGCGACTGATTCAAAGCCTGATCGACCGCGGAATTCAGGGGCACGACCGCGCGCTGGTGATTCACACCTCGCTGTTGATGCTGGGTGTTTCGGTGCTGAGCATCTTCGTGGCCGTAGGCAACAACAACTTGTCCGTGATGGTGGGCGAGAGCGTGTCGCGCGACCTACGCGAGGCGCTGTTTCTGAAGATCCAGACTTTTTCTTACGGCAACCTGGATCAACAGAAGACGGGTCAGCTGATGGTTCGCCTGACCAGCGACACCGGCGCCGTGCAGCGCCTGCTGCAGGTCAGCCTGCGTATCGGCACGCGCGCACCGCTGTTGATGCTTGGCAGCTTGGTGCTGATGATCGCCACCAGCCCGACTTTGGCGTTGACCATGCTGCCGCTGCTCGGAGTCACGTCCGTCGCCATCGTCTTCTTCTTGGTCAAGATGGAACCGATGTTTCGCATCGTGCAACAGAAGCTCGACCGCATGAACTCGGTGCTGCAGGAAAACATCGCCGGCATTCGCTTGGTCAAAGCCTTCGTCCGGGAACCCTTCGAGGGCAAGCGCTTCGAAGTCGCAAATCAGGCGTACACCGCCGAATCGGTGAAGGTGATGGAGTTTTCGGCGATCATGCCGGCAACACTGACTTTGTGCGTAAACATCGGAGTGGTCGTGGTGATCTGGGCGGGCGGGCTCGAATCGGTGCAGGGCAAGCTCTCGGTCGGTCAAATCGTCGCGTTCACCAACTACCTGCTGACCACGATGACGCCCCTGGTAATGATGACACTCCTGTCGAGCGTGTGGGCGAGCGGCATTGCCTCTGCCAAGCGGCTCGACGAGGTGCTGAGCGCAGTCCCAGAGATCATGGACGCGCCCCATGCGCTCAGCCTCTCCATTGACGGCGCGGCACGCATCGAATTCGAGCACGTCACGTTCTCGTATCGCGGCGTGGGCGCAGATTCGGTGCTGAAGGACATCAGCTTCGTCGCCGAGCCGGGGCAGACGGTGGCCATCCTGGGCGCCACCGGGGCCGGCAAGTCGACTTTGGTCAAGTTGATCCCGCGCTTCTATGACGTCAGCGCGGGTCGAGTGCTGATCAACGGTGTCGACGTCCGAACCGTGACTGAAGACTCACTGCTCGCCCAAATCGCAATTGTACCGCAGGAATCGCTGCTCTTTTCGGGCACCGTGCGCGACAACATCCGCTACGGGCAGCCCAGCGCCAGCGAGCAGCAAGTGCTCGAAGCCGCACGCGCCGCACAAGCGCACGATTTCATCAGCGAGCTGGAGCACGGCTACGACAGCCGCGTCGAGCAGCGCGGCGCGAACTTTTCTGGCGGCCAACGCCAGCGCATTGCCCTGGCGCGCGCGCTCTTGCTGCGCACCAAAATCCTGATTCTGGATGACAGCACCAGCGCGGTCGACGTCGAAACCGAGACTCACATTCAACGCGCGCTCGCCGAGCTCGGTCAGACTCAAACCCGCGTCGTCGTCGCGCAGCGCATCAGCACCGTGCTGCGCGCTGACAAGATCATCGTGCTCGACGAAGGGCGTACGGTGGCCGAGGGCAATCACCAGGCGCTCTTGCAAACGAGCCGCATCTATCAAGAGATCTACAGCTCGCAGCTGGGCAACGCAGGCCTGCCTGCCTTGCGCGAAGCGCAGGTGAGCCTGTGAACCCGTTACCCGCGGGGCGCGACGTGCGCGGTCGCCAAGAGCAGCGCGCGCTGCACGTCGGCAGAATCGAAGCCGCCCAGAACCCGAAGAGCGCGCTCGTCCGCTTGCTACCCTACCTTCGCCCCTTCAAAACCAGCATTGTCTGGGTGCTGGGGTTGGTCGTGCTGTACACGTTCTTGGGCTTGGTCGGCCCGTACTTGATGGGAGTGGCCATCGATCAAATGCTGCGTACCAAGCTCAGCGCCGGCTTGGTACGCGTCAGCGTGATCATGCTGGTCGTGTACGTCCTGTACAACGTGCTGCAGGCCGTCTCCGGAAGGGTGATGGCCAGCGTGTCGCAGCGGGCTCTCAAACAGCTGCGCGAAGACCTGTTTTCGCACGTACAACGCCTCCCCGTTTCGTTCTTCGATCAGAACCCGGCCGGTGATTTGCTGAGTCGCCTGACCAACGATATCGACGCCATCAATCAGGCTATCTCGCAGAACGTGACCACCCTGGTCGCCAGCCTGCTGTCGATGGTCGGGATCGTAGTGGCGATGTTCGTGTTGAACTATTGGCTGGCGCTTGCGTCGCTCTTGGTCGTGCCGATCATGTTCTGGTTCACGCGCTTCGTGGCGCGCTACACGCGCAAGGGCTTCCGCGACCTGCAGCGGGATCTGGGGCAGCTCAACGGCGTGATGGAAGAGGCGATCAGCGGCCAACGCACGTCGCACGCCTTTCGCCGCAAGGATGCGGCGATTGACGCCTTTCGCCGCGGCAATCAGCAGGTTTTCGCCGCCGGAGTGTACGCCAACAGCTACGCGCTCTTGCTCATGCCGATCACCTCGGTGCTCGGCAACCTATTTGTGATCGTGCTGGCCGGGCTCGGCGGTTGGCTGGCTCTGTCAGGGTTGGTCAGCGTGGGTATCATCGCCACCTTCATCAGCTACGGGCAGAGCTTCGTTCAGCCGCTCCGCCAAATCGCCAACTTGTACAACTCGATTCAGGCGGCGTTGGCTGGGGCCGAGCGTATCTTTGCGATCGTCGATCTGGCCCCGGAGCTCGATGCCCCTGCCGAGCTCGTCTCCCTGGGAGAGGTCCGCGGTGACGTGATCTTCGACCACGTGCGCTTCAGTTATTTGCCTGACGTGCCTGTGCTGCGAGATTTGTCCTTCGAGGCCAAGCCCGGCCAAGTCGTGGCGCTGGTCGGGCCCACCGGCGCCGGCAAGACCACCATCATCAACCTATTGACGCGCTTCTACGAGATCAGCGGCGGCACGGTGCGCATCGACGGCAAAGACATTCGTTCCGTAAAAAAGCAGGATTTGCGCCAGAATCTCGGGCTAGTGCTCCAGGACGTATTTCTTTTTTCCGGTTCGGTGTTGGACAACATTCGCTACGGCCGCCTTTCGGCCAGCGACTCGGAAGTGATCGAAGCGGCCAAGCTCGCGGAGGCCGACGCCTTCATCCGGCTGCTACCCAAAGGCTACGAGACGCAGCTCTCCGAGCGCGCCGGCAACCTCAGCCAAGGCCAACGTCAGCTCTTGGCGATTGCCCGGGCCATCTTGGCCGACCCTGCGATTCTGATTTTGGACGAGGCCACGAGCAGCGTCGACACACGCACCGAGGTCCGCATTCAGCGCGCGTTCTTGAACTTGATGCGCGGCCGCACCAGCTTCGTCATCGCGCATCGCCTGAGCACGATCGCGGACGCCGATCAGATCCTGGTCATCGAGCATGGTGCGCTCGCGGAGAGCGGCAAGCACGCCGAGCTGCTCGCTCGGCGCGGCGTCTATCACCGCCTGTACACGAGCCAATTCAAGGGCGAGGCGATTTGAGCTCGCCTCGGCCCCTGAAAGCCGCTCAGAACGAGCCCGTCACGAACCCGCCGTAGCCGGTACGCCCAATGGGGCTCGGTGTGAAATGCAAACTGCCCACGAAATCCCGAGCGATCACCTTCTTCGGTGAGGCGATGCCGGCAATCAACATGACCGCGCCGCCGGTCTGCATCAGGCCGTCGATGATCAGGAAGGTGCGCGTCGTGTCGTCGAGGCTCGCATCGACGCAGTCGCTGAAACCAGAAGAGGTGTTGGTCGAACAGCTGGTGGACTTATGGCGGGTCAGCAGCGTCAGCCAAGGGCCGACGCCGGGTACGATCAGCCAGCCCGAGGAGTTCGGGAAATTCTGGCCACCGGCAACGGCCAGGCCGAGGCCATAGGGCACCGCAAGCACGATCGTGCCAGCAATCACTAGCCCGCGGCGCGGCCGTTCTTCGACGTGATAACCCGCGGGCACCGGACCGCCCGTGTACGGCGCGCTGTCGGGCATGCGCATGGGCTGAGGATAGGCGCCGTACGCCGGATAGCCGTAACCGGGAGGCGGAGGTGGATAGCCTCCAGGATACGGAGCAGGCGCGGCACCCGGCGGTGCGGGTGGCGGGGCCGCGAGTTGCGGAGCCGGCTGGGGCGTCGCCGCTGCAGGCGGCGCCGGAGTTTGTGCGGCGGCTGGCTT
>DATCFJ010000510.1:0-2544 GCA_036509605.1 Polyangiaceae bacterium
CCGGGCACCAGGCCAGCGTCGGGCGTGTCGATATTGGGAGGGACCTGGCACACGCCCTGACCGGGCGCGGCGTCGGCACCTGGCGCGGCGTCGAGGACGATGACGATCGGCGGAGAGCTCGGCTCATCGAATGAGGCGTCTACGGGCGCGCCGGCCGCCGAGCTCCCTGGCATGTTGGGTTGGCCACCAGCGGCGGGAGCGGGAGCGTTGCCTTTGTCGACCGCATTGCGACCGGCGCAAGCGGCTGAGCTGAGCCCGAGCACGACGCTCAGTGCGACCCCCAACAAACTTCGCATTGCCACCGAAGAACGGTACTCCGTCGCGCGCCCGCCGCAAGTGCCGGCAGCCGAACGCGGCTCAGCGATCCGCGAGGGCCGCGGCAAAAATTGGCTCGCCCGCCAGCCAACGCTGCAGCGCGTTCGGCTCGCTCAGCGCAATGTGCAACGCGGAAGTCAGCTCGAGCAGCTCCGCAGGCAAGCCTGCTTCGGCGATGGCAGCGCGGAAGCCCAGCGATTCGGCAGCGCACTCGCGAGCCCACGCGTCATTCGAGGCCACGAACTCTTGATCGTCGTCCAGCATGCGCCGGCACGACTCTGAATCCAAGGCATTGTAGCCTCGGCAAGTGAGCGGGCGCGCCGCGTACACCGAGCAACCACCTTGCTCAGTCAACATCGCACACGGGATGTGCGCTTCCGCCTTCGCGTCCGAGGAAAAGATGCGCGGATCCGTTGCAAGCTCGGCTGCGCGCGCCTTCACTCTTTCCCGCACCGCCTGTGGCGCGCTGATTCCGAGGTAATGGGCGACGGCGAAGACCTCGGGAGCCGTCACGGACACTTTGAGGTGACAACACCAATGGCAGCCGTCGTGACAGGCGATCTGCGCTGCGGGCTGAAGCACCTCGAGGTGATAGCGCCGCAGCTCTTCGCTGGAGCCGAGCGCGCAGGCAGCGGCTGCGAGCACTAGCGCCGGGTCCCGGGCTGCCAAGCGTTCACTAGCGACTCGGCGCTGGGCGTCCAGCAGCCCGCTCTCACGCGCGTTCAGACCGCCGCGAAATGCTGCGAGTTGCGCTTCGCGGTCGTCCTTGGGTGGGGTCTGCTCGCTCACGCCACTCGACTAAATACCGTATGATCGCAATGGTCGATCGCGATTTCGTAGCCGAGCCCGCGCAGCACGGCGACGCTGCGGCTGTTGCCGTGGGTGACGCCTGCAAAAAATGCGGTCGCCCCGAAGCTTTCTCGGCCGTGTTGCATCAGCCGGGTCAATGCGTGGGTCATCAGCCCGCGCCCGACGTGCTCACTGCCCAGCCAATAGGCCAACGTGAAACGATGCTGCGCCCAAGCCGCGAGCTCGATGCGACCCACGAGCTCGCCGGAATACCAGAGCCCGAAGCGCAGCCCTGCGCCAGGGCGCTTGAGCGACCGCTTGACCCAGGCGAGTGTCGCCTTGCCTTCGGCTTGATAGTTGCCAAATTGTGTCAGGTGCGCGCGGTTGCGATCCAGAAGCGCGTAATAGGCCGGCGCCTCGCTGACGTTGAGCTCGCGAAGCACGAGCGCGGGATCCGCGGTGAGGAGAACTGCGTGGGCGAGCTTGAGCAAAGACAGCCAAACACTATGCGCTCGGATCCCGCGATGGGCCGCAACAATCGGCTTTTCGGGCTCGCGCCTTGACTGCGGGCGGAAGGCGGCCACGCTAGTCGATGAGCCATCTTTCGAGTGCGGACGGGAAAAGCATCTGCGCGCTACAAGGGCTCCGCGTCTCTCGTGCCATCGGCAGCGACGGCGCATCCTTCACTGCGTTCCTGTCGCGTGAAGCCGCCGTGCAACTCAGCATCCAAACGCCCCCCGTCTCAATCCTCGATTCCGACGACGGCACCCGCTACCGCGCCAAAATCCAAGGCGTCACCGTCGGTCAGAGCGCGCCCGGCTCGGGCTTGGCGTCGATACGCGGCACGGTTCGACAGTTTATTTGAGCGTTAGATCTGATGGCAGGTCACGGTCGGCAAGCCGTTGACCTCGTTGCAGCGGCATTCGGTTTGGCACGCGAAGTGGGTACACAAGCAGTCGCAAGTGGGGGTCGTTGCGCAGTCGGTAGCCGCATTTTCGGAAAAGCTGCGACATTCTGGAATGTAGACGCTGTTGGCTGTGGGGGTGACCGAGAGACCGACGAACACGTAGCAGAACGTCTGCCCAACGACGCAGCTGAGCGCCGCGCCGCTCGCGCCGCTCGCGCCGCCCTCGCCAGCTTGGCCAGCGCCGAGGCTTGGGTTTTCACACGGGTAACTGACTGGCGCGTCGAACATTGCGCCGCCGGCTCCTGCAGCGTCTGGCTCCGGCAACGCCGGGACGCATTTACACAACAGCGAGCTCCACTCTGTCCCGGTTAGACAGGAGCCGGTCGGAAGGCACGTCGCGCCCGCACTGCCTCCGGACCCTGGCGAGGTTCCGGCTGCTCCTCCGGCGTGCGCGCCCGCACCCCCGCTGCCGGCCACGCCTGCCTCCCCAGACGTGCCAGCGCAGCAAACCACGCAGGCGGAAACCGCGAGTG
>DATCFJ010000511.1:0-3207 GCA_036509605.1 Polyangiaceae bacterium
CAGCCGGCGCGAGGAACAACCCACCAAACCGAGCACAACCAGCCAAGCCCAGCAGCGCCTCATAGTGCGACCCCCGGGGTGGCATCCGTGCGCAGGCCAGCGTCGCTGGGCGTCCCGCCGTCGCTCTCTTCGTCCCCGCCCGGGTCCCCAGGGTCCGGCGCGGCAAGCTCGTGTTCGTCGGGGGCCGGCGGCGCGGCGTCGGTGCCCGCCGCGCGCGCACCACGGGCGCCCGGCGCAGCCGAGACGATGTCGTAACTAGCGGGCGGTGGCGGCGGCTCCGTCGGCTGCGTGCGGCAGGCAGGCAGGACGGGCAGGCACGCCAAAGCGAGGAGGGTCGCAAAATCTTGGATGATCATAGCCAGCGTTCCTCGTCGACGGCGCGCAGCGTTTCGAGCAGCGCGTGCTTGGGTCGGTAGCCGAGCACCGAGCGAGCGCGCGCGTCGTCGACCATGCACACATAACGGATGAAATCGAGCTCAGGCGCCGGAAAATCCGTAACACGCCAGCGAAACAGCCGATCGACTGCCACGCGCGCGACACTGTGCGGCACGCTGACCGCGTTGCGCCCGAGCATCTGCAGCGCGCGCGACAGCGACACGGGCGGCGGGCCGCCGATGTTGAAGATCCCGCGTGCGCCCGGAGCGAGCGCCGCGCGCAGCGCCCAAACCACGTCGTCCTGATGCACGACTTGCATCATCGGATCGAAGCCGAGCAGCGTCGGCACCACCTTCAGCCGCAAGTAGTTGCTGGGTGCGTTCTTCACGGTGCCGAGAATGTGCGACGGACGCAGGATGACGGCTTCAGTATTGGCATAGCGCCACAGGTACGACTGCGCGCACATGTCCAAACCCACCAGATCGCGAATGTCACTGAACGGGCCAGCACCCAATAGCGGCGCCTCTTCGCTCAAAAACTGCGGATTGTCGGGGCGGGGCCCATACACGTTGGCGCTCGACAGCAAGACGACCTTGGGCACCTTGTAGCGCTCGACGTATTCGAGCAAGTGCTGGAACGCGACCACGTTCCACGAATGGTGCTCTTCTGCGCTGTCGCGAGGGTTGTGCATTACTCCGAGGTGCACCAGCGCGCGAACACCGCCCCCGCGAAAGATATCCTTGGCGCGCTTGCTGCGCAGGTCGATCTCGTGGTGCTCGATATCACTCGGGCGATCGGGAAACGGGCGCCTGTCGAGGCCTATCACGCGGGCCTGCCGATGCAGCACGCGCGTCAGGCGTCGCCCGAGCCTGCCACAAATCCCTGTGATGACGATCGCGCGGTCGTCGTGTGCGCCTCCGGCTAGCGTCAAAGAAACACGCTCCGACGACTCGCCAGCCCGCGCCGCAGCATGTCCGAGATGGTCTGCCGCACTAGCCACACCTTTTCGGCGACAACCGTGTCGTCGTCATCCGCACCGCCGCTGAAGCGCATTGGTTCACCGAAGTGAACTCGATATTTGGTCGGCAGAGGCATTTGCGCACCGGGCACGAACATCTGCGGAACCAGCGGGAAAACTGGGATGTCCAGCAAACGCGCGGCCCACTTGATATTACCCAGACTGACGTATTGCTCTTCAGCGCCAATCACGGCCACAGGCACGATCGGCGTGTCGGTTTCGATGGCAAGCCGCATGAAGCCCAGTCCGAACGGCTCCAGCTGATAACGACGATCGAACGGCTTCGACACGCCACGGATACCCTCGGGGAAGGCCAACAACACTTCCCCCATCTCGAGCAACCGACGCGCGTTCTCCGGCACACCGACGACCTGACCGATGCGATTGAAAAACGCCGACACGAAGGGCAACGTTGCTGTCCAGCGATCGACCATCGCGCGCACGACACGCGGCGGATTCGAGTCGAAGAACATCGACGAGCCGACAATCGCCGCGTCGATCGGCACTTGCCCCGAGTGATTGGCGACGAGCAATACCCGCCCGGCCGGCACGTTGCCGACGCCGAAGACCTCGGTTCGAAAGTACAGACGATGGAAAAACGCGATCACCATCGCCGCGTGGCGTGCGGTGTCGACCTCGAAGCCAAACGGATCCCCGCCCAGGTCGAGATAGCGCTCCTTGAGGATCGCAGCGCGCTGTTCGAAATCGCGGCCGAGGAAGCGCGTTTTCAGCTCTTCCGTTGCCCGGCGCGCCGCTGCCCGCAGGCGCTCTGCGAGCGGAACGGCATTCCCTGCTACGTCCGCCAACCGCGCCAGTGCGTTCCGAGAGTCCATCGCTCGCTCGAGTCTTGCCGCCTCCTGAGCGCACCGCAATCGCTTTCGAAGGTTTCCTGCACGACACTCGAACCGGTCAGATCTCGGCCAAAAACCCAAAACCACGTTAGGCTCCGTGGCATGCCTCGAAGTCACGTGATTCCAGCGCCGCTACAGCCCGGCTCGCGGGTTCGGGTGATCGCGCCGTCAAGCCCATTCGATCGCACGCTGGTATTGCGCGGCATGGGCTGGCTGGCTGAGCGCTATCGAGTCGAGTTCGATTGGTCGATGTTCGAACGCGCAGGCTTCCTGGCGGGGAACGACCGCCGGCGTCTGGACGAGCTCAATCGCGCGCTAGCCGACCCGACGCTGGGCGCGATTATCGCAGCGCGCGGTGGCTACGGGCTAACTCGCATTGCGCACCTCGCCGACTACGGCGCATTGCTCCGAAACCCGAAGTGGATCGTCGGGTTCTCGGATATTACCGCGCTGCATGCAGAGGCTCAGGCGCTTGGGATCGCCTCGTTCCACGGGCCGAACGCCGCAGCTCTCGGACGCAGCGACGCTTGGACACGAGAACGCTTCGTGCGCGCCCTCGAAACCCCAAGCGCCAAAGTGGTCTACGAAGGTCTCGAGATTCGTCAGCCCGGCTTGGCATCGGGCGTGCTCGTAGGCGGCAACCTGACGCTGCTTTTTACCTGCCAGGCGAGCGGTCGGCTGCGTCTGCCCCACGGCGCGATCCTCGTGCTTGAAGACGTAACCGAAGCGTCATATCGCATCGACCGCATGCTAAGCGCGCTATTGGCCAGTGGGGCACTCGACGGCATCGCCGGCGTGGTACTGGGCGATTTCACCGATTGCCCAGATGGGCCTCATCGCGTGCCGCTGCGCCAAGTGTTGGACGAGCGTTTGAGTGCTGTGCAGGTCCCGGTGCTCGCGGGGCTGCGCTTCGGACACGCTCGCTACAACGAGTTCATACAGCTCGGCGCTTTTGCCGAGCTC
>DATCFJ010000512.1:0-6250 GCA_036509605.1 Polyangiaceae bacterium
GAACCTGGTGGCCGGCTGATCCTCGCGCTCGCCCTGCCCTACCGCCCCTTCTATTACGTCGGCTCGGACACACCGGAGCCGCTCGAGCGCTTGGCCTGCGCCGAGCCGGACTGGGAGGCCGCGGTGAACGCGCTCGTCGAACGCGAGCTCGAGCCGCTCGGCCTCCGCGTGCTTCGACTGGCCCGCGCGCCGTATCTCTCGTTCGGCGATACCGCGCGCGCCCACTACCAGCTGGACGACGCGCTGCTAATCCTCCAAAAGTTGTGACTTATTCAGTCTGTTGGCACTGAAACGCTCGCTCGCCCCCGGCATTTTCCGCGCTTTCGCTTGCAGAGAGCGCCCCTCGGCACTAGTTCAGTGCCGTCCCGGCCACGTTGCCGTTAACCCTGAGGTCCAAAGTGTCCAAGACTGTCCTGCTCGCCTGCGAAAAGCCGTTCTCCGCTGCTGCCCGCGACGAAGTCGTCGCCATCATCAAGCAAGCGGGTTACACCGCCAACGTCCTCGAGTCGTACAAGGGTAAAGGCCCGCTGCTCGACGCGATCGCCAGCGCGGACGCGGCCATCGTGCGCAGCGACGTGATCGACGCTGAGGTGCTCGAAGCCGCCAAGCAGCTCAAGCTCGTCGTGCGCGCCGGCGCCGGCTACGACACCATCGACACCGCCACCGCGAAGGCCAAGGGCGTCGCCGTCATGAACACGCCCGGCCAGAACGCCAACGCGGTCGCCGAGCTCGTGTTCGGCATGCTCGTGTACACCGCGCGCAACAAGTTCAACGGCAAGGTCGGCAGCGAGCTCAAGGGCAAGACCATCGGTCTGCACGCTTTCGGCGCGGTGGGTCGCGCGGTCGCCTCGATCGCCAAAGGCTTCGGCATGACGGTGTACGCGTTCGACCCGTTCATCACCGCCGACCAAATCAAGGCTGGCGGCGCCGAGCCGGCGGCTTCCCTGGAAGACCTGTACAAGAAGTCGCAGTACGTCTCCTTGCACATCCCGGCGACCGCCGAGACCAAGGGTTCCATCGGCAAGAAGCTGCTCTCCCTGATGCCGGCCGGCGCCACGCTCGTGAACACCGCCCGCAAGGAAGTGATCAACGAGGCCGAGCTGCTCGAAGTTTTCGAAGCCCGCAAGGACTTCCACTACGTGACGGACATCGCGCCCAGCGAAGCCACCGGCGCGACCCTCACGGAGAAGTTTGGCGCGCGCTACCTGGTCAATCTGGTGAAATCCGGCGCCCAAACCGAAGAAGCCAACGTCAACGCCGGCCTCGCCGCCGCCCGTCAAATCGTCGGTTTCTTCGAGCGCGGCGAGAAGAACTTCATCGTCAACAAGTGACCTGAGCTTGAGAGTTTGTGGGTACGCGCTGCACGTCGCGGCGCGTACCAGCAACTCCGAGTGCGGCATCGCGAAGCGCGCCGTCGCCGCGCGAAGCCTTCCCGCTGCGCAAATCCATGTACGAATTCGACGAATTCGTACATGGATTCGCAGTTTGCGAACCCAGCGGGGCGAGCGCAGGTAGCTATTTCAGCTCGCAGCTGACGACGCCCGCGCGCTCCACGAACCAGCGCTCGCCGTGCTTGAAGCAGATCGTCGCCGTCACGGTGGCCGAGGTCGACGAAGTCGCGAGCTTGAAATCCCCCAGCTCCGCGCGCCCATTCAAGACGCGCACCGCGCCTACGCACTCCAAATTGCGGAACGAGCCCACGCTGGTGTCGCCCGCAAAGCCGTTGTTCAAGATGTACAGCTCCGCCAACGCGCACGAAAGCGGCTGATCCAGCGTGGCACTGCTAGCGCGCTCGGCGATCTGCTGAGTCAGCGCGGCTTTGCGCGCGTCCACCCGGGCGTCATCCGCACGCACACTGATCATCACCCAAACCCAAAACGCGAGCGACGCAAGCCCGCTGCCAAGCGCGATCCCAAGCCCGACCTTGCCGCGAGTGGGCACCGCTATCCCAGCCGCACGCGCCGCCACCTGCGAGCGCTTGTAAGCCATGAAGGAGAGCAGGCTCGGAATGATTGGGATGCACATCAGCACGAAGCTGACGATGCCCCAGAGCAGCGCGCGCCCCCCCGCCTGCTCAGCGTCGCTCAACGCGCGCTGCCGCAGCACCGCCTGCTGCGCCGTCGCCTGCCGCAGGAACTGCTCCTGCCGCGCCCGCTCCCCCGCAAGCGCCGCCCGCGCCGCCTGCGAGATCGTCCCGCAATAGGCACACTGCTCCGAATCCGGAGGCAACCCCGCGCCGCAACGCTCACAGGTCAACATAGCGAGCCCGCAGCGTAGCCTGCTCCCAGCATTTTGTGGGGGATCGCAAGCCACGCCCAAATCTCGACGAAGTCAGGGCTCCGCGGGCCGTTTGCGGCGAGGCGGCGCCTGGCCGACAATAGGCGCATGCGCGCGAAGCCGAAGACGATCGACGACTACCTCGAGGCGCTGCCAGCCGACAGGCGCGAGGCGCTCGAGTCCCTCCGTAAGACCATCAAGGCGATCGTGCCGAACGCCGACGAGTGCATCAGCTACGCCATGCCTGCGTTCCGCGTCGATGGCCGAGTCGTCGCGGGCTTCCTCGCAACCAGCAAAGGCTGCTCCTACTACCCCTTCAGTGGCCGCACGCTCACAACGCTCGCCGCAGACATCGCCAGCTACGAGCAAACGAAAGGTGCGCTTCACTTCAAGCCGGGGCGCCCGCTCCCGAAGACGCTCGTGCGGAAGCTCATCAAGGCCCGCCTCGCAGAGACCAAACCTTGACAGGGCGGGTCCAGGACCGGGCGCTCCACACCGCCACGGCCATTCCGGAGCCCCTGATTGCCCCCTGATTGCCCCGTAGAAGCCCCGATCGCAGAAACACTAGACACGGGCAACCGAGTTAACTACAGGAAACCTCACGACAAGCCGAAGTGGCGGAACTGGCAGACGCGGCGGACTCAAAATCCGTTGTCCTAAAAAGACGTGTCGGTTCGACCCCGACCTTCGGCACCGCAGAAAATAAGCTCGAATCGTCACTGTTAAGAGTGAGCAGTGGCCATTGGTCGGGACCAGCGGGACGCTTCGACCTGGCGAGCTACGACTGCATAGCGGGCTCCCGCTCCGCACACTCGGGGCCGTCGTTTTTGACGGAATTGACCATGCTCGATACCGGCACTAGCTCGAGGGTGGCCGCGTCGGGCTCTAGCAAGTCACGGTAGTGCGCGGCGGGGTTCAGCCAGGCGGCGTGCGCGCTCGCGGGCAAGATGACGGGCATGCGGTCGTGCACTTCAGCGGCGGCGCCACGGGGCGTTGTGGTGAGAATGGTGGCCGCTTCTACGAACTCGCCCTTCACCTGAACCTTGTCCCACATGCCGGCGAATGCGAAGGGCGCGCCGTCGTGGCGCTTGATGAGGTACGGCTGCTTCGTCGGCCTCTTAGCGTTCGGGTCGCCGATGATCTTCCACTCGTAGAAGCCATCTGCCAGGATCAGGCAGCGCCGACCGTGGATCGAGTCACGGTAGAAGGGCGCGCCCAGCGACTCGACGCGCACGTTGAACCCGCCCGCGCGCGGGTTGGGGATCTTGATCCCCCAGCGCAGGAGCTCGACACGATGCGGCGCGCGGATCACGGCGATCGGCTGCGTGGGCGCGATGTTGTAGTGAGGTACGAATTCGAACGGCATTTCGCCGTGGATGTCGAAGAATTCGTACAGGCTTCCCGACTTGGCGCTGAGCTTGTAGCGGCCGCACATGCCCTACTGAGCTAGCTCGCGGCACCACCGCCGGCAAGCAATTGGCGTGCATTGTCACTACCAGCGGCGCCGAGCCGGGCGGCGGTTGCGCGCGATCTCCGCTTGATCGCGGAAAGCCTTTTGCCCCCGCTAGAGTCGTGCTCCCTTGGAATGGTGGACGATGTAAAGCGCTTGCCCCCGCGGTCGTCCGGCCCGAACCCGCTGCCAATCGAAACGGTGCGGGACCTGCTCGGGATCGTGCGCGTGCTGTATGCCTTCCAGCGCGGCAAAGGCAATCACGGCTACGCCAAGGAACTGCAACGCGCAGGGCAGGAACTTCGTCGCGCGCTGGCGATCGCGATCCGAAAGGGTGACACGGCTGCGCACGCTGAGGCCTGGCGCCTAGCGGACGACGCGATTGTGCGGATCGCTTGGGCCCAAGACTCACAGAGTGATCTGACAGCGGCCGTGCAGCTCGCCGCCGACCGGGTGAGCGCGCGCCAATACCCTGCCGCCGATCGCGAAGCGAAGCGCGCGGCGCGCATCAAGCGGGGTTGATCCCGGGTTGCGCGGGCGAATCGGCACGCGGGCGATCTCATCTCATATTGGAGGACATCATGTGGGTACGAATAGGATCTTTCCCCGTCAAGGCAGATCAGGTGCTCAATCTCAGTGACACCTACAATCAGATCGCGGTGCCGAAAGTCCGCGCTTCCCCGGGAAACCGTGGCTGCCTGCTCCTTGAGCCGGCCGCCGGAGACGAGCCATTCATCGTGGTGACGATCTGGGAAGACCGAGCGGCTGCCGAAAGGTACGAATCGAGCGGAGCCGCCGCCGAAGTCGTCTCGCTCGTGCGCGCGTTCTTCGCCGGCCCGCCGACGCTACGCTCCTACGAATCGAGTAGCTTCGCAGGTCTACCCGCGCACGCGGCCGAGTAGAGCGGGCTCCCGGCGGCGCAGTGACCGCGAAGCAAGAGGCAGCCATCGCGCAGGGGCAACTACGTCGCCTCGCGCAACCTTCGGGACAAATAGTCCCTGTCCAACTTGGACAGTGCCCGCGGCAGGCCAGCGAATCTTCGCTGGATTCGAGGTTTCGATCTCGGACTCGCCCCGTCCAGCAGCGGGCACGCGTCTCGCAGGAGCGCGGCTCAACCCCAGTGGCAGCCTTAAACGCGTTCACGCCTAAATCCGACGCACTTGTGGTCACGGGACTTCATGAGCTGCCGCCTCGTTCTGGTCCCGCGCGAACGGCTGAGCTCTCGGAGCCGGCGATTCTGTCGCCCGGTGCCTGGCAGGCTGACCTAGGCCCGGAATCTGAGCCGCCCGTGCCAGAGGGCGAGCTGCTTGGCGGCCGTTACGTCGTCGAGCGCATCTTCGCCGAGGGGGGGATGGGAATCGTTTGTATTGGGCGGCATCTGCAGCTCGAGCAGCCGGTCGCGATCAAGTTCTTGCGGCGCGCGCTCTCGGGGAAGCCTGCGGTGGTGGAGCGCTTCATGAATGAGGGACGCGCGTTGGCGGCGCTGCGCAGTGAGCATGTGGTGCGCGTGATGGATGTCGGGCAGCTCGAGTCGGGGCGACCTTATCTGGTCATGGAGCATTTGGAGGGCATTGACCTGGATGTGCTCGTCGATCGCGACGGCGCGCTCAGCGTCGAGACGGCCATCAGCTATGTGCTGCAGGTCTGCGAGCCGCTCGCGGAAGCGCACGCGCTCGGCATCGTGCATCGTGATATCAAGCCGGAGAACTTGTTTCTGTGGTCAGGTGGCCCGCGCGAAGACATCATAAAAGTGCTTGATTTTGGCTTAGCCAAGCAGTTCGGCTCACCGCGAGCAATGGCCGTGACAGGACCGCAGGACAGCATCGGCTCGCCTTGTTACATGTCGCCCGAGCAGATCGTCACGCCGCAAGGCATCGATTCGCGCACGGACATCTGGTCACTCGGTGTGGTGTTGCATCGTTTGCTCACCGACACCTTGCCGTTCGACGGCAGCAACGTGCTCGAGGTCTTCAGCCACGTGCTCAACGCGCAGCCGAAGTCGCTGCTCGAAGCGCGACCGGAGCTCGACCCGGCGCTGGACGCGATAGTCCGTCGTTGTTTGGAAAAGGCACCCGACGCGCGCTACGCGACGGTGACTGATTTGTCCGACGCGCTCACCAGTTACCTGGCCAATCGTCGCGACGCCGCGCTACCGCCCGCTCCGAAACCCGTGTCCGAGCCCCCCAAGATGCGCACTTTCGAAGGGGACGACGAAAAGATCCGCATTGCAGGCGTGCACGCCCGCTGGCCCGGCGTGCTGTTCGTGACGCTCGCCCTCGCAGCCGCGGCTGTGTATCAAGCCGACCGCACCGGTCGAATCCGTGTGCGCAACTTGACCGACGGCAAGCTGACTCCCGCGTTGCTCAGCGCGGACACTGCACCGCCCGCGCGCGCGGACCCCCACCTCCCCCAGACGCTCGTCGTTCGCGGCATATTCGCTCAGGAGCCGACTCGCGCAGCGGATGGTACTTTGGCACTGCGCGCCGAGCCCGAGGTCGACGCGGAGGCCAGCACCGACAGCGA
>DATCFJ010000513.1:0-8115 GCA_036509605.1 Polyangiaceae bacterium
TGGGCGCGAAGCGTGCGGCGCTACGCGCGCACCGGAGAGGGCATTCGGCTGAGCTGCTTGGCGCGCGCTGGGCGCGAGCGTGCGGCGCTACGCGCGCACCGGAGAGGAGAACGAGCGGGAGTGCGGCGCTTGGCGTGCACCGGAGCAGGCGCTCGATGCCGAGGTTGCCCGACGTTTTTGAGCGAGACTTATCTAAGCGCAACTATTCCCCCGCTTAATTTGTTCCCCTTCGTCACAAGCAGATACGCTTCCTGTCGAACCGTCGTGAATGCCCTAATTAAACAGGTCAGCTTGCTCTCCGGAGTCACACCATGAGGCGGACCTCGTCCCGAACCTTAGCGGCGACATCGCTGCTTGCTTTGCTCACTGCGCTCGCAGTTCCAAACCGAGCCGAGGCTGAAGAGCGAGCCAACCACGCCACTACCGTGCGCATGGTCGGCGACGCAGAACACGACGTCGTGCGCGTAGTGGTCGGCTTCAGTGAGATCCCGACCTTCACTGCCCGGCTCGAGCAGAGCGGTCTGCGGCTCGTGGTGGATGTCCCGAACGCCGATCTGAAGGGCGCGCCGACCGCGCTGACCGAGCGTTTGGGCGTCGTGGGGGGCGTGATGGCTCAGGCTTTCCAAACCGATGGTAAGTCGACCACGCGCTTGCTCGTGACCCTGCTCGAGCAGGCCAAATACACCGTCACCATCGACGGCACGGATCTGGTCATCTCGCTATCGAAGAACGCCGGCGCGCTCGCCGCTCCGCTGCGTCTCACGGCGCCGAAGCCCGCCGTCGCCGTGGGTCCCGTGCAAGTGAAAGCGGTTCGCTACGAACACGCGGACGACGAGGACCGCGTGCTGATCGAGCTCAGCGACGTCGCAGAGTTTCATCAGTCGACGACTGCTCCTGGTAAGAACGCGCTCGTTGTGTCGGGCGCCGAGATCGGCCGTGCGCTCACGCGCACGCTTGACGTATCGGCGTTTGCCGGACAGCTCAATTCAATCTCCAGCTTCGTCTCCGACAAGGACCCGAAGTCGGTGATGATTCAGTGTGAGGGTGACAAGGCCGCCGTGGCTCGCGTGACGCGCCGCGGTTCGACCTTGGTTTGGTCGTTCGCCAAGCCAGGCTCGCAGCCTTCGTCGGTTACAGGCGTTGGGCTCGACGGCGGCATCGCGCGCCGATCGCGCACGGTGCACGTCGAAAACCAGATCGAAGACCTGCCCATGGTTCGCGACGGCTCCGAGTCGGAACCGACGCAAGCCACGACGGCGCTGGACAGCGAGGTCGCCTCGCAACCGGCTGAGGCCGGCGCTTTTGCTCCGAATTTGCTGGGTCAGACCAAGCGCGCCTTCACCGGTCGCCGCATCGATTTGGACTTGAAGGACGCGGACGTGCACAACGTGCTGCGTCTGCTCGCCGACGTAGGTCAGGTGAACATCGTCACCGCCGACAACGTCTCAGGCACGATCACGATTCGCATGCGCAATGTGCCTTGGGACCAAGCGCTCGACGTCGTGCTGCAAGCCAAGGGCTTGGGCGTCGTGCAGCGCGCGAACATGCTGCGCGTCGCTCCGCTCGCCGATCTCGAAAAAGAGCGCGAGCTACAGATTGCGCGTAGGCAGCAAGAAGTGAAGCTCGCGCCGCTCGAGACGCGGCTTATTCCGGTGAGCTACGCGCAAGCTTCGGAGATCCAAGATCGCGCCAAGCCCTTGCTCTCCGAACGCGGTTCGATCGCCGTCGACGAGCGCACGAACGTGATGATCGTCCGCGATCTGGCCGGCAACTTGAATCAGATCGAGGAGCTGACGCGCTCGCTCGACACGCAAACTCCGCAGGTCTTGGTCGAAGCCAGAATCGTGGAAGCGACCAGCCGCTACATTCGTGACGTCGGCATCCAGTGGGGCGGTGACACCACCTTCTCTTCCGCTACCGGCAATCCCACCGGCCTCGCCTTCCCGAACTCGATCGGCATTGCGGGTGGTGCCAGCGACGGCAATACCCCGACGGCCGGTCTCAGTCCGTTCACGAGGACGGTCGCGAATCCGAATTTCGCCGTCAATCTTCCTGCGGCAGTCGGTACCGGAGCCGGTGGCGCGCTCGGTCTGACGTTCGGGTCGATCGACAACACCATCAATTTGGCGGTTCGCTTGTCAGCCGCGGAGTCCAGCGGTCTGCTGCGCATCTTGAGCAGCCCGCGAATTCTCACGCTGGACAACCGCGAGGCGCGGATTTCCCAAGGCACGTTGATTCCTTTCTCGCAGGTCAGTGCGCAGGGCGTTCAGACGACCTTTCAAGAAGCCAAGTTGCAGCTGCTCGTCAAGCCGCACGTGACAGCCGATGGCAGCGTCAGCATGCACGTGAAGATCAATCGCGACGAGCCGGACTTCAATCAAACTTCCGCACGTGGCGATCCAACGATCTTGAAGCGTGAAGCCGAGACGGATCTGCTCGTGATGGACGGTCACACGGCAGTCATCGGTGGCATCTTCACCCGCAATACGGGTCGCAACTTGGACCAAGTCCCCTTTTTCGGCGACATTCCGTTGCTCGGGCTTTTGTTCCAACGCCGCCGCGCAAGCGATACACGAGGCGAGCTCGTGATCTTTCTGACGCCTAGGATTGTCAATCGCGCCGAAGCTTTGGGTCGCTGAGGTTTCGCCGGAGCCGCGACCGGCGGCTCCCTGATTGACAGCACTGGCCCCGCTCGATGATGCTGCGCGGCAGCCGCGGCAAGGGTTAGACGAATCTGGCCGCGGGCGAGGGTCATGGCCGCGACGCTAACGCGCACTCTGCTGATTGGCTTTGGCCTGGGAGCGCTGCTTTGTGGCCCGCGCGCCGCGAAGGCCTACCAGAGCGAGGTCGACGCGACGCTCGACGCGCAGTTCTACTCACTGCAGAGCCCGTACGGCAGCCCGCTCGTTCAACGCCGCCGGTACACGCAGACGCTCGCGCTGAACTTGTACGACCTGCAGACCGATCGCGTCCCGCTCGGCCCACAATTGACGTTCAAGTCTCGGCTGCGTCTCGACACGGACTTCGGGCAGCGACCCGAAGAGCGCAATCCCGATTCGGGCTCCTACGTGCCTGGTCTCGCCGAGGCCCCGCTGGACGTCATGTACGCGTACCTCGACGGTCAGCGTTATCTCGGCGGCTACCTCGGGTTTCGACTCGGCCGTCAGTACGTGGTCGACACTCTTGGGTTCTGGTCGTTCGACGGCGGGGACGTGCTGGTCACCACTCCGGTGTACGTCGCGTTCGAGCTCTACGCGGGCTTCGAGCAGCGCGGCGGGCTGCCGATGCTGTCGACTTCGCGTTTCGAGGGAGACGGCGTGTCGCGCGGCGACCGCTCGGGGCTGAATTACGGCCAGTCGCCGAGCTTCTTGCAGGAGTCGAAGCTCGCGCCCGCCTACGGCTTTGCCGTCGAATCCACAGGCGTTCAATTTCTCCACAGCCGCTTCACCTATCGCAAGGTGATCAATCGCGACGCCGTGTTGGTCTCGCCGTTCTTGGACAACGGCGGCGGCCTTCGTTACGCGCTCGGCGACCGCACTTCGAGCGAGCGGCTCGGCTACTCACTGCGCGCCGACAAATCCGACCTCGGTGCGGCAACGGGTTCGGTCGTGTACGACCTCTACAATCAGCGCATCAGTCAGTACAACGCGGCGCTCGATTGGTATGCCAGTGATCGCGTCGTATTCGGCGGAAATCTGGAATATTTCCTGCCGACGTTCGACGCAGACTCGATCTTCAACTGGTTTGCACACCGCGGTACGACTTCATTGACCGCACGCGCCGACGTCGTTTTCTCGCGCGAGTTCGAGATCGCGGCGAGCGGCGGAACGCGGATGTTCGCAACCGAGGGCACGACGCGAGGCTACGCGACGACGACCGACCCCAACCTGAACCAAACCGGCAAGACCTACGACTACTTGGCTTCGCTCGGTGGCCGCTATCGCTTCCCGAGTGGCAGCTTGTCTGTAAACAGCATGGCCGAGTCCGGCGGCGCCGGGCACCGCTACGGCGGAGATGTGACCGGCCGCAAACGGTTTGACGGCGGCTACTACGACTCGCTGGCAGTGCTTTCGCTGTACGACTGGGACGACGCTCTTCGCGCGGACCGCCGCGCGACCAGCTTTTCGTACGTTTTGGGCGGCGGAATCTCGCCCAATTTCATGCTTTTTAGTCGAGGCCGCTTCGGGGTCGAGTGGGATCACACGATGAATCGCCTGGTTGGTCAGAGCTTCCGCATGCTGGCGACGCTCGACTTCTCGGTGCTGCGATGAGCTCGAAGCCTCGCTCGTGGCGCGCGCAGAAAGGGTCGCTCTGGCTGCTCGCCTTCGGCTGCCTGATGGCGCTCGGCCTGGCTCTGTGCGGTCAAAGCCCAGTCGCGCACGCCAACGTTGTGGCGCCGAGCGACTCAGCTACGCAGTTGCCCGACGCGGGCAGCAGCGACGACACGTCGCTGGCCAACGACGCGGGTCCATTCGGCACTCCGGCGGCGCCAAGCTTGCCCGCGCCGATGCCCGCCGGCTCGCGCCTCACCCATGGCCTCAGCGCTCGCGCGGACGGACAACCCGTGCCGGAGTGGGATCGTCCTCCGGGCGCGCTAGCCAACGACAACGGCCCGAGCCCGGTGATTTTTCCGCCTCAAAACCTCACGATTCGCTTCAATCACCAGCGGCACGTCAAGGAGCTGGGTATGTCGTGCGCGACCTGCCACGAGAAAACCAGCACCAGTCACGACGCCGCTGAATCGATGCTGCCCAAAGGCACTCGTTGTGATGCGTGCCACGGTAGCGACCACCGCGATCTGACGCGCGTTCGCCCCGATCCCAAAGAGCAGATGGGCCAATGTGCCTTCTGCCACCTGGGTTACAGCAGCAGCGCCGGCAACCGTGTCGCGGTCCTCTCGCTCCCCAAACCAAATCTGCGCTTCGACCACGCGCGCCATGTGACGCGGAACATCGGTTGCCCGCAGTGCCACGGCGCGGTCGAAAACCTGGAGCTGGCGACGCGCGATCAGTTGCCGCGAATGCGCGGTTGCTTCAATTGTCATCAAGCGCCCGCGTCGACTGCCGGGCGTGCGCGTTCGGACTGCCGCACCTGCCACCTCACCGACCCTTCGGGCATGGTCAAAGTGAGCTTCGACGCGGGTACCCTCGCGCCGCCGAGCTGGCTACACGACGCTGGGCACGGTCCAGATTGGATCTTTCGCCACAAGCAGATCGCGGGCAACGACAGCCGCTTTTGCGCCAACTGTCACAGCGAGAAGTACTGCACCGACTGCCACGACGGGCGAGTCCGCCCGCGCCGCATTCACCCGAACGATTGGCTCGACATGCACCCGGTCGCGGCCCGCGAGAATCAGCAGAAATGCACGACCTGCCACCGCGAGCAGTCGTTCTGCTTGAGCTGCCATCAGCGCGCCGGGGTGACCCTCTCCGGACCTTTCTCGAACGACTCGCAGCGGGGGCGATTCCACCCACCAAAGGCGGAGTGGACCGACGGTCCACGGACCCCGCGCCACCACGCCTGGGAGGCGGAGCGCAACATCAGCGCCTGCGTCAGCTGCCACGTGGAGCGGGATTGCGCGATTTGCCATGCCACCGCCGCGATGGGCGGACGCGGTTCAGGCTATCCGGCCGGGCCCGGCCAAGGCACTGATCCTCACCCCGTTGGGTTTCGCTCCCGTTGTGCGTCAGCACTGCGCCAGAACGCGCGGCCGTGCCTCGTCTGTCACACGCCAGATGACCCAAATCTGCAGGATTGCCGATGATTTCGCCGTGGCGAAGCTGCAAAAGCCGGCGCCCCGCCGTAAACTGCTTGCGTGACAGTTCCGCGGACTGGTATTGCGAATGCCGCTCACAAAGCTGTTTTTTCCTAGTGCTGAAGGAGGCTCTTCGTGAAGGAGCTTGTTCGTTTTCTGTTCGAGAACCTGTACTTCGACTTCCAAGGGGAAATCACCGTGGAGAAGGTGCGGGAGTTCTTGCGCGAGGACGACAGCCGCGAAGCGCGCCAGCTCTTGTCGAAGATCATCGAGGAAAAGGGGGTCGACGACCTCCTGATCACACTCGCGGACTGCCTCAAGGATCAGATCCGGAATGGCGTGAGCGAGCAGTCGATCCGCGATCAGCTCCACATCTACACCGACAGCTGAGCGTTACTCCGGCCGAATCGCTGCTTCGGGCGGCCGCTCCGTTCGCGTTTGCCGTTCTGCTCACGGGCTGCGAGCTCGGCCCGCGCGACGAGGCTTCAGCGCACGGGCCGCCGCTGCACATCCTGGCGACATACCCGACTGACGGGCAGGGCACCGACGCGGCGCAGAACGCGTCGCTCGACTGCGATTCGCCCACTCCGGATTGCCCACTGCCCACGAACCTGGCGATCGAATTGCGCTTCGATCGTTTCTTGCTGCCAGGCGACCGCATCGGCGCCGGGCTGCGCCTCTACACCGGCGACCCGCATACCAACTCCGTCGCGCTCTCCCCCGAATACAATCTGATCGAGCGCGTGGTCGTGTTCCGCCCGCAGCGGGCACTGCATCCAAATACTCTCTATACCGCCGAGGTCGTGACTTCTACGGACCCAAAGCTCGGGTTTTGGGCGTTCGATCGCGCGCCGCTCCGCGAAGGCGCTGTTCCGCTCCGTTTCAGCTTCACGACGGGGAGCGGTCCGGTGCAGGTGGCAACCCCGCCCGTCCTACCTGCCGAAACGTGCGACACGATGATCAGCGGCCCGTTTGCGTCGTGCGCCACTTGCCACGTCACTCAGCCGGGAGACGAAACCGTTCCGCCTTCTCCCCCGTCGGGGGTCACGGAGCGCGTCAAGTATCCACCCATGGGCCTCGATCTATCGAGCCCGCGCGGGCTGTATTACACTGCAATTCAGCACGTCGCGCACCAGACGGAGACGGGGAACAGCGTGCTCAATCAGGGCCTGGAGTCACCGGATCGCTTCGGTGTGCAGATGAACATCGTCGACCCAGGCAACCCAGCGAACAGTTACCTGATGTACAAGCTGCTCGCGAAGCCGGACAATTATCGGTTCGAGGCCTCCGAGCCGAGCTGCCTGACCGGCTTTCACGCGCCGGTTTCTGACGGCAATTGCCAGCCTCCGTCGGATGACGAAGCGGTTCAGCTCCGTGAGTGGTTCGTGAGCGGCGATCCGATGCCCAAGAACCGTACCGTGGCGGTTGGCGCTCCGCCGACACTCGCGTCGATCACCCACGGCGGCCTGCTCCGTATCGGCGCCTGGATAGCCAGCGGCGCCAACTGCGGCCAACCTTAGCCTCCAGTCCTCGGGCCGACCACTGCCACCCACGTTGACTGATTTGAGATTGGCGCTAGTTTGTGGGGCACCGGGGGCCGTACTAAGTGGCAACACAGTTGACAGTGAAGGGCGCCACGGTGCGCTGGATCGAGCCGCTCGGGCAGGGCGCCACCAGCGCGGTATGGCTCGGCGACAGCGACGGCACGCCTTGCCTGTTGAAGCTCGGTCGAGGCCCAGCGGAGGCTCCGCGCTTTGCCGACGAGGCCGAGCGCTTGTTGTTTGCTGCGGCCCCAGAGTTTCCAACCTTGCTGGCAGTGGGCCTGGTCGGAGCGCCGCTCGCAGCCGAGCTCACGCAGAGCGGCGTTGGAGCCGCGGGCGAGCTCGGCGCGCCGTACTTGTTGCTGTCGGCGGCGCCGGGACAGGCCCTTGACCGCATTCTCGCCAACCCAGAGCTCGGCGCCGGTGAGCGGGAAGCGCTGGCGCTGGCGGTCGCGCGTGATTTAGGGGCAGCGCTCGCCGCGCTTCATGGCTCCGGCGCGGCGCATGGTGACGTGAAGCCCGCCAACGTGATCGTCGCCCGCGACTCGTCGTCGGGGGCTGCTGTTTATCGAGCGCGCTTGGTCGACTTCGGCTTGAGTGGCTCGGCGCAGGTGGCCCAACCGATTGGCGGCACGCGCCGTTACTTGGCGCCCGAGGTGTTCGCTGATCGAGCAAGCGACGCACGCGCCCGCGACCTCTGGGCATTGGGCGCGACGCTGCTCGAAATCTTGGAGCCCGAGGCCGCGGAGGGCGCGATCGCGGATTTCGAGCTCAGCGCGGGGGAAGGCCCGCTTTCTGCGGTGGTTCACGCGCTTCTAG
>DATCFJ010000514.1:0-6698 GCA_036509605.1 Polyangiaceae bacterium
CCCCTTCGGGTGTCTCGAAGCGAGTCGGGTATCACGAAGCGCGTAAGGTGAGCGACGGGAGAGGTTCTAGTATTGGCTCCAAGCGCGCTCAGCGGAGCGAGAGCGTCAGATGAACCCGCAAGCTCTGTAGGGCCGTTCCAGTGCCGGGCGGCCCGCCGTTGGGCTCGTCGTCGAACGAGACCTCGCTGCGTAACGCGCCCAAGCGCTCGACGACTTTGGCGACGGGCGAGCCGGGTACGGGAACCACCGGCCACTTCGGTGCTGCAGAGCTGCCGCGCAGCGGGTCCTCGACGCCGTCCGGGCCAAAGCCGTAGCTGTGACCTTCCGGCGTTTGCGCCACGCTGCCGAAGTAGTTGCGCATCAACGCGTCGGCCTTGTCCGGTGTGCCCGCGAGCTCCGGTGCGCCGTGGTAGATCGCCGCTGCGGCGTCCTATGCGCTTTGAGTGTTCTCGGTCAGCGTTCGCGTGAGTAGCCATGAGAGTACGGTCGAAACCGCGCCTTGCTGCTTACCCTTCAAGTCGACCACGAGCTGCGCGTCGCGTGGCCCGGGCTTGCCATCGACGGCCGTCGGCCCTTTGCCGTCGAGATACTGATCGATCACGCTCTCGAGGACGGCCGGATTGAGGGACAGCAGCAGTGCGTGCGAGGTGAGCGCGTAATACAGCGTGAAGTCTTGGGTGTCTTGCTCGGTGCCGCGAACGCTCATCACCGAGACGCCCCGGTGCTTGCGCGCTTCGCTCCAGATCACGATCCCTGGCGCGACTTCGTCACTGATCTTTCTGAGCAGCCCAAGCGCAATCGCGGCGCCTGCCGTGCTGCGAATCGCGATTCCGGCATAGGCCGGCGTGTGCGCCGCCGCGGCCAGTGCGCGGTCGCGCCCGCTTTCGTCATCCAGCGGCTGGGGGAGAATATCGCGCTGGTAGCGAGCTGCCTCGGCCAGCTCACTGCGGTCGGCGACACCAATGAAAGCGTAGTCACCGAGCCAGTCGAAACTGAACTCATGCTCGGTCAGGTTGCGCGATGCGCTGGTCAGTAAATGTCGGAGCTCGGCGTCTTTGCCCACGCCGAGTAGCATGCGAAAGCCGTCCGGCGGCGTTCCGGCTCGGACCCGCGCTTTTCCGACGCTGCTCATGAAATCACGGTATTGGCCGCGCAGCAGCGGCAAGACGCGCAGCTCGGCGTCCAGCGTGGTGCCTCCGTCGGGCGCTTCCGCGCGCGAGACGCGGACGGCGAACGGGTCCACGTACTCGGCCCATTCGGACTCGTAGCTGCGTGCGAACGAGTCGTACCCTGCCTGCTCGGCGCTGGTTACCATCGTGAGATCCGGCGCGTCGATCAGGGGCAGCATGCCGAGCGTTGAGCCGCGGCTGGACTCCGCTGGCATGCCTGGCTGAAAGCTGGCCGCGACTCCGCCCGGCTTCAGATCGGCAGCCGACAGCAGATTCGCTTGCAGCAGATCTTTGGCGCTGGTTGGGGAGTGTCCGTTGAAGTAGCCGTACAGCAACGCGGCGTAGCCGGGGCGCGATAGCTCGGCCAGCGCAAACTCCCGCTCCGCGGCTTTGATCTTCTGTTGCGGTCCGACAACGCTCTCGACGAAGCGGTCGCCCGCGAAGGCGAGCACTGCCGCCTCGCGATCGGCGTCACGCGCAAGCATGTAGGCGAAGTCCGGCTCGTCCGAGAGCCGCGACACTTTGCCGTGAATCGCCGAGATGACGCGGCGAATGGCCGCAGCGCTGTTGGATACGAGCTCCACACCGCCGACCGTTGCGCGGTGCCGCCGCACCATGCCGTCGTGCGACCGCGTGATGGTTATGTCGACCCCTTCGTGGCTGAGCTTTTGCGTGTCGAGACCCGGGTGCAGAGTCCCGAACGAATCGAGCGCCTTAAGTAGCGCTGCGTCGAACAGCAGACCGCTCTTCACCTTGAAGATCAAAGTCAGATCGCTGCCCTCCACCAGATAGGGGTCGCTACCGACGACCGCCAGCTCCTCGATGACACTCGGCCCGAAGGTGCGCGAAAGCTCGCTATCCTGCAGCGCGAGCTGTGTCTCGTAGCGCTCACGCAGATTGCGATCTTGGAGCTTTCCGTCGAGTAGATCCAAGGCTTCCGTGCCCCAGGTGTCGGCCAGCGCGCTGAGGTCCAAAAAGGTCGAAAAATCGTGTACGCGCACGAAGTAGAACTCAGCGGGCGTGGCCTGCGCTAACGGCTCGGAGGTCGGCTTTGCGAATAACTGCGCGAGCATGCTCGACCACGGATGGCGCGTGAGCTGCGGCGCGCGCAGCTTGTCCATCGCGACTTTGCGCGGGCCGCCCGCCAAGTCCAGATACAAGCCGCGCTTCTGCTCGAGCGCCTCTTGCACCGAGGTTCTGCCGGTCGTGGTGCCGAGCAGGTCTGCTAGCTCGGTGCTCGGCGTCGGCTCGTAGCGAGAAAACGCACGCTTGACCGGCTTCTTCGGTAGCCGATCGCGCAGCGTGCTTTCGGCAAACCCGTAGAAGGCACCGTGGTGCATGCTGAAGTCATCGGCCAACGCAGCGAGCCACGAAGCATTCAGTTTTGGATCGAGCTTTTGGCTGGGGGCCGCGGCGGCGTGCCAACGGTAGTGGTTGCCAGCGCTGCCGCCTCCTGGCGTGTAACAGTCGCCCTTGAGATCCTGGGCTTTGCTGTCCAGCGCTCGACGCAGCCAGAGCCGTGAGGGAACCGCGCCGCGCTCTTCTTCGCCGCGCGCGATGAACGCGTACGGCATCCCTTGGCCGTCGATATGCACCTCGTTGCGCTGCCAAGGCGAGACTGCAAAACCGACCGGGAGCGCATACTCCAGCAGCTCGAAAGCGCCGTCCTGTCCGCGCGCGACCAAACGCAGCTCTTGCACACCCGACACTTCGTTCACCGGCCATGCTACGCCGGTCAACGTGGGCAGCGGTGGCTCTGGGGCGAACGGCGGTTCTGCGCTTGCGGTCGCCACGGCCTTGGGCGCGGCCTTCGCGGGCTCAGCCGGCTTCGGCGCGGCGCAGCCACCGGTCAGCACACAGAAGAGCAGCGGCAGCGCAACTGAGCCGCTGGCTCGCGCTAGGCGGCAAACAGAGCCGTTGTCCCGTCGAAGTCTGGCATTGACGTTCATGGCACGCTCGCGCAGTCAGGGTCATCCGAAGCTGCGGTAGCGTACTTGATTGCGACGCAGATTGCGCCGCTCGAAATCAGCTCAGCGCTTGAATGCCGTATTCGGCCAAGGTGCCGATACCGCTCATGAGCAGCGCGCCGATAATGGCTGTCCCGAAGCTATCGATCTTGATGCTGGAAGACAGCGCGTCGGCGAACTTCAGCAGCAGAGCCATCACGACCCAGCGCGTGAGGAAGGCCAGGAAAAAGCCGATGCCCAAGGTCGCGATACCGAGCACCACGAAGATGAACCGCCCGAGCAGCCAATTCAGGATCCCAAACAGCGCCGCCACTTTGATCGCACCGCCGAAGCCCGCGACGCGAAACCCGGGCAAAATCGTGGCAGTGCCCCAGACGGAGATGCTCAACACCAGCCAAGTTAGGAGCAATCGCATGAGTCCTCCTTAACCACGAAAAGGCCTAGCGCAAGGCAAGCGCCGACCAGATACGAATTCAGTTCAGCTCTGCGAGTAGCTTGCGCGCGCGCTCGGCCCAACGCTGGTCGCGGCGCTGCACGAAATCCGGTGACGAAGCGAAATCGCGCAGCGCTTGGTCCAGCTCGCTGCGTGCGGTGGCGGAGTCGCCCTGCTCCTTCAGGTAATGCGCGAGCGCCATGCGGTGGTTGATGCGCTTGCTGACGCCTACCAGGCCGGTGAGCAGGCCGATTGCATCGTCGTGCTGGCCAGCCTGCCAGAGCGCTTCGGCGTAGTCGAGGGCTGCGCTGTAGTCGCGGAACTCGGGGTTGAGATCCATCAAGTGCGCGAGCTCTTCGATCGCTTCTACAGGGCGTCCCATGGCCATCAATGCGCGCGACAAGCCGTGTAACGCCTCTTTGCTGTCGGCAGATTGGCGGAGCACGTCGCGATAGCGACCTGCCGCTTCGGTCAGCTTTTGCGCGTCCAGCAAAGCGTCCGCGTAGGCGAGCTTGTTCAGCTCACTGGGCGTGACGCGCGCTTGCTCCGATAGATCTTCGAGTGAAGGCCCACGCATGACGAACGTCGCGGCGGCTGCTGCGGGACGTCGCCCGTTCAACTCGGGTAGCTTGATCATGAAGAAGTAGATGATCGTCCCGAACGGCAACAGGAAGACGAAGTACCAGTAAAACGGCGCTCGCCGTCGGATTGCGTCAACCAGCATCCACACGTGGAAGCAGGCGATGGCTATCGAGAAGGCGCTGAGCGGCATTCCCATGTGTTGCGGCGTCACGGTGCTGTTGCCTCTGCTGGTGTCTGAGAAACTATCGGCCGCTTGCGGTGCAGCTCTAGGTCGCGGGGCGTTCCATCGCCGGCTAGGAGCGCGCTGCGCACGCCGCGGTGCGGGAAATCGCGCGTTCCGAACAAGGCTTCGACGACCTCGGCGACTTTTGTCGAGCCGCGTTGACCAATTTCGATTGTCACGTCGACGGGCACCATGCGGCCGATGAGCCCCGCGCGTTCTAGCTCTGCCAACGACTCGTCCCCGCCGATCTGCATGGAGCGCACGAATTGCCTAACGTTGATGAATTTGCCGAGGCCCTCTAGATCGCGACGCACGGTGCACTCGGTCTTCGCCATGAAATCGGCGATGCGCTGCTCGAGCGTGGAGAGCCCCCCCAGCTCGCTGAGCGCGCTTTCGGCAAGAGCAATCACGTAACGGGCGCCGGTGATGATGGTGGTGATCACGCGGTCGTTGTTCGACAGCGACTGTACGCTCTTGAACTCGATGCCGCCGCTGGATGCCAGATTCAACCGCGACATGAGCTCTGCGGGCGGCGGTGCGTCGATCAGGGAGACGTCCATGTACTCGTCCAAGCTTGCGACACCGAGCGACAGCGCCGAAGCGAAGGACATCTCCGGCTTCGGGTGGAAGCCCTTGCTGTAGGTGGTCTTGCCGCCAGCGCGACGCACGATGCGTGGCAGCTCACGGATCAGATCCAAATGCCCGAGCAGCGCGGCCGGCCCGGTTTTGCTGAAATTGAGCCGAAACCGCGCCGGCTCGCCGCCGCCGCGCACGGGCCGGAATGTCTCCGGCAGGGCGCGCGCTTTGCGTTTCGGTTTGGCGAACGACGTAGGACGCGAGGTGGTATCCGGCACCGCTTCGAACGCAAACGGCTCGGGCGCCCAGTCATTGAATGGGTCGGGCGCGGCGGCTGCGTCCGACACTAGGGGTAGCCGCACGCGCTCTGTCGCACCGAGCTTGGTCAAGAAGACGACCCGCTCGGAACGCATCTTGGTCATGTCGCAGGCGATGCCGCAGTCGTAGCAAACCAGCTTGCGCGCGTCCGAGACTGCGTCGGCGACGTTGGTGTGGTGCACGAACATGCCAAGGACCTTGCCGCACGGCGGACTGGATCGGCTGGCCACCGCGCGCCGGTATTCGCGCGCCAAAAAGCCCTCTTCCAGCCCGATGTCGAAGTGATCCCAGGGTAGGCGGGCAGTGACCGGAATCGTGCCCAAGTAGGGCGCGATCTCGATGCCGTAAAACGCCAGGGCTTCCTTCCAGGCTTCGAGCTTCAGTTGGTCGTCCCAGGAATCGAAGCGGGCGCCGTGCAGGAATGCGCGCTCGATCACTGGGCCGAGCTTGCGGTCGCCACGGGCGAGCACGCCTTCGAGCACGCTGGCGGTCGATTCGTGCACCCGCAGTTTGAGGCCTTTCACTCGGCTCGCGTCCTCGCGCAGGATCTCCTGCTTGCGCACCACGTCATCGAACGAATCCTGCGCGCACCACTGAAAGGGCGTGTGCGGCTTGGGCACGTGGGTCGATACGCTGACGGTCACGGTGGGCTTCTTGCCCACGCGCTTGCCGACGTTCAGCGCGTTCTTGCCGACGGCGATGATGCCACGCACGTCCTCGTCTTCCTCGGTTGGAAGTCCGATGATGAAATACAGCTTCATCTTGTCGAAGCCACGTGAAAACACGCGCTCGGCGGTCTCCATCAGCTGGGCTTCGGTGACGTTTTTGTTGATCACGTCGCGCATGCGCTGCGTGCCGGCTTCGGGCGCGAAGGTGAGCCCGCTGGCGCGCACCTTGCGCATGTCGTCCAGCAGGTCTTCGGCCAAGCCGTAAGCGCGGAGCGACGCCACACTCAGGCTGATGCGCTCAGGCGCGGTCTTCTCGACCAGTTGCTTGATCAGCGGAGAGATGCAAGACACGTCCGCGGTGGAGAGCGCCGTCAAGCTGACTTCGTCTTGTCCGGACTTGTCCAATGCGCGCAGTACGGTGTCGACGATCTCCTTCGGGTCACGCTCGCGCACGGGCCGATAGATCATGCCGGCTTGACAGAAGCGGCAGCCCTCGGTGCAGCCGCGTGCGACCTCGATGCTCATGCGATCGAAGATCGCTTCGGGACCGCCGACGGGGCCGTCGTCGGGGAATGGAAATTTAGAAATATCGGCCAAAAGCCGGCGTTCCACGGGGAACGGCACGCCCTCCAGCTTGGCGCCGCTGACGACCTCGAAGCTCGTTTCGGGATCGATCACCGTGTCGTACAGTGAGGGCACGTACACGCCGCGAATGTTGGCCAGCTCGCGCAGCCGCTCCGCACGCGTGAGCCCGCGTTTCTT
>DATCFJ010000515.1:0-8376 GCA_036509605.1 Polyangiaceae bacterium
CTGGGCTTCGTCACCGTGCCGCCGGTCCTTGTGGACACGGCCCAGCAGTCGTCGCCGAGCTGAAGTCGCGCGTTCCGTCACCCAGCGACTATCGCGCCCGCTGACCTAGCCTTCAAGAACGGGCTCGACGCTCCGGATACGGCGCCGGCACAGGGGGTACAGCAGGATCGACCGCGGGCAGCTCGGGGGCTCCGATGTTGACGTGCGCTGCGGACGTGACGGCGGATTCATCTAACGTGGGCGTGATGCACTTCGAGGTGAACACTGCGGGCGGTGTGGTTCTGCCTCAGGGGACCGCGCTCAACGGCACGGATGCGCAACACATGCGAATCGGCCTGAGTGCGCTGCAGTCGCCAGGCAATTTGTTGCAGATCGGAGTCGTTGGCCCAGCACCAGTCAGCGGCGCACAGTACACAACAACAGCGGACTTGGGCGAAAGCATCAATGGCGTGGCGAACTACCTAGGGTTTACCGTGAGCGGCGCCACGACGTCATCTTGGGTTGCCGACGCTGGCACGGTGGTGACTATCGCCGCGGTCGGGCCCGGGCCGCTCGCGAACTACAAGGTGATTCAATTCACGTTCAGCGGCGCACACATGACGCCTTCGATGCGCTCGAACGACAAGGCAACCGGCACTTTCAAGCTCTCGGGATCCTGCACCGCGGCCATTCAATACAAGTGAGCGGGCCGGCTTTTTTCGGTCAGCGCTGATTCGAAAGTGGCCCGAGCTCCCCGATCAGCCTAAAACTAGGCGATGTTCGAGCAGCGACGGAAATTCGTGAACTGCGCGGCGGCGTTGGGTTTGGCGCTGCCGCTGCTGCTCACTGAGTGTGGCGGTACTAGCGGTAGCGGCACGGGGCAGGCTGCGCCTGTGGGCGGTGCGAACGCCGCCGCGGGGCAGAGTGGCGCGCGCTCAACAGCGGGCTCGGGCGGATCGGGTGAAGCAGCCGGCTCAGGCGGCGCGCCGACGGGACAAGCCGGCACTGCGGGCGGGCATGAATCGGGCGAGCTCGGAGGCAGCTCGGCAGGCGGCATGGCCGCCATGATGGCCGGGGCAGGGGGCAGCGTGAGCGGGGCTGCGGGCGGCACGGGCTGTAATCTGCAGTTGACGAGCTACTCGAGCCCCAGCGCGCAGCACGTGGATGTGTGCTCGGTCATCAACTATCCGATGAATCCGCCCGTGTACGGGGACCACTATCCGGTCTGGGCTGCTTACAAGACTTACACATTTCCCGTGCCGCTCGGGTTCCTGGTGCATGATTTGGAGCATGGCGCGGTCGTCTTCTTGTACAACTGCCCGGAGTCCTGCGCAGGTGAAGTGGCCAGTGCGCAAGCGATGATCGACGCGCTGCCCGTTGATCCGCGCTGCGTTGACCCCGTCAAACAGCAAGTGATCCTGGTTCCGGATCCGGGGTTGCCCACGCGTTGGGCCGCGGTTTCCTGGGGCCACTCGCTCACCGCGGGCTGCTTCACGGCGCCCGAGTTTCGCGCATTTTACGATGCAAATCTGGCTCACGGCGGTGAAGATTCGTGCGCGGATGGCACAGACCTTGCGCCGGACGTCTGCCCATAGTGCCGTCACCCTGGGAGCGTGGCTGTTCATTGCGGTGTCCACTGCGGATTGGCAGTGAACAAACCGTGCACGAAGCCGATGTCGTAGCTGAGCAGCGCGCCGAATGCGACGCTCACTACGCCCGTGATGACACCGAACGCGCGATGTAGCTCGGGGACGAAATAGATGAAGCAAACCTGCCTGGTATTTACATTATTGTCGGCGCTTTCAGGCACTGCCTCGGCGCAAACAACGGTCACGGTCGATGCCGGCAAGGCCCATCAAAAGATGTTCGGCTTTGGCGCGACGAACTTGTCGCTGTCGTTCACGAAGGGCTCTGACAACCTGAGCGCCAGCCTTCGCCAGCGCGCCATCCAGGCCGTCTATGGGGACGTAGGGATCAGCACGGGGAACGTCAACATCGGCCCCCAGGAAACGCCCGGAAGTTACGATCAGCAAGCCAACGATAACAGCGCTCCCGCGGTCTTCAATTGGGCCGGCTTCAGCACCTGGCAGTCTGACGCAATGAAGGAAAAGTTGGTGGCTCCAGCGACGACCATCGGCTTCGCCAATTGGTACTTGGCCGGCAACGTGTCCATCCGCTGGGCTGCCAAGTGGATGGATGCCCTGCGTACTTCGGATCGCGCTCAATTTTTGGCAGAGTGTGCCGAGAGCGCCAGCGCGGCGCCGACGTATTGGAAGTCGACCTACGGCGTCACGACCAAACTGCAAATGCTCTTCAACGAGCCGACCTCTGGCAACGGCGAGCTGCTGAACGGCTCGACCCAGGATGTCGTCGACATCGTGAAAGCCGCCGGCGCTCGCCTGAAAGCCGAAGGCTTCAGCGCGAAGTTCGTCGTTCCTGGCGAAGAAACCGAAGAGCGATCGCTAGAGGTGGCAACCGCGATCCTGGCCGACCCAGAGGCAAAGAAATACGTCGGGGCGATCGCGTTCCACACCTACCCTTATGGTTCGATGTACTGCGATGTACCGACGATCCTCGCGACTTCCGGGAGCGGCGCGCCGGACGCCGGACGCATCGCCGTGCGCGGTAAGTTGCGCGATCTGGCCCAGAGCAACGGGGTGCCACTCTTCATGAGTGAGGTCTCGAACGGTGGGGTCGATCCCCGCTCGTTCGACGACCTTCGCGGTCGTGCGATCCACATTCACGACGAGCTCCTGTATGCGGACGCCTCGGCGTATTTCGGCATGAACAACATGTGGGACACGACCGCGCAGAACGAGCACTTCGGGCGGGTTCGGGACCCGTCGGCTACGGGCAGGTCGCCGCCACGCGCGCCATGCAAATACCCTCGAAGCGACCCATCGTCCCGAATAGGTTTGCAGCATAGCCGGTGTAGAAGATCCGGTACTCAGCGCCGTCACGATAGCCAGATACTGAATCGCCCACGAACTGAGTATCGGGCCCGTTGGCGGTGGCACCGGGCAGCAATACGGGGTTCTTGGTCCCGTCCGTCCAAGAGATGCCGTCTTTGCTCCACATGTACGCGAGGCTGCCGTTTCCGCCCTCGATCGCGTGCCAGAGATGCCAAATGCCTCCTTCTTGGAAAAACGCGCCGCCCCAGTAGTTCCCCCAACGGTTGCTATCGAGGATGGGATTGCCGGCGCGCTTGGTCCATGAAACGCCGTCAGCGCTCGTTGCGACGCCCAAACTCTTTCTCGCCGACTGATTGGCGCCAGTATAATACATCCGATAACCGCCACCCGACACGGCAAATACCCGGGGTTCGGCGGTCTCGTCATCGTCGAACGTGCCGCTCGTGCCAACCGTCAGCACGGGGTCACCGTGTTTCATCCAGGTCAGCCCGTCAGCGCTCGTCGCATAGCCGATCTTTCGGTTCGGCTGCGTATTACCGCCCCCGTGGTACCAGAGCTTGTACACGCCCTGCTCGATCAACAGGCTCTGAGGCGAGACCTCATTCCCTTCCCAGGCCTCCGACGGTGACATCACGGAGCCCTTCTTGGTCCAAGTCAGGCCGTCCGTGCTCGTGGCGTAAGCGACGGCGGTGGTGGATGCGGCCGCGGCAACGGCCTCGTACAACATACGATAGTCCGCCGCCGCTTGCTTCCAGACCACGCGCGGCCCGGCCTTGTCGGTGTCGTACGCTTGCGGGCCTCATCGTGCAACTGGGGTAGTCGGGCCGTCCGCGGGGATTGCCCCAGCTGGTCTTTAAACGGGGACAAGCCAGAGCATGGCGGTCACGCAGCGCGGGTAATACTTGGAGCCTTGCGCGATGCCGGCGACGCATTGGTCGCTCATGGCCGAGTCCCGAGCGCCAACTTGTTGCCAGTGAGCGTGCGCCGCGTGGCTCTCGGGCGCGGCACGCACGCCGAACACGCGCTCTGCCACGAATTGGCAGATGAAGATCTTGCTCAGCCAGCTGTTGTCTGAGGTGCTCGACAACTTCCAGCCGCCGTCGGGGAAGAGGCATAAATCGGGCTGCAACACGCGATGCAGGTGCTTTTCGAGCGCGCGAATCAGCGCGCCGAAAGGCCCTTCGGGGCTGACGAATTCGGGTCGCCCCCAAAAGAGTGGGAACACTAACCCCTCAATCGCAGGCAGGATCGCGCTCTGATTGCCGGCCTCGAACAGCGCGGGAATGAAACCGAGCTCGCCCTGCCCAGCGTTGACGATGCTGTGAGCGGCGCGTTCGGCACCAGCGCGCGCGGCGCTCGCCAGATCCTCCAAGGCCAGCCGCTCGAATGCGATGAGTAAGCCGAGCCATGTGGCAAAGCCTTTGCTGGCCATGTACAAATTGCGGCGCGCTTGCCCAAGGCTCGGGTCGAGGCTGTCGTAGGTCGTGATTTCCCAGCCGCCCGCGCACCGGCTCGAATCCAGGTTCACGAGGCCATTGCGGCGCTGCGGTTCGGGGTCGTCGCGCTGCTCGAGCGACTGCAGGCAAGCGCGAAACACGGGCGCGCGTTGCTCGAGCCAGACTTGGTCACCCGTGCGCGTCACGTAATTGAGCGCGGTGAGCACCCAATTCATCAGCTGCTCGGCGGTCATGAAACTGAAGCAGCCCGCAAGTCCCGGCAGCTCGTAGCTCGATTGGCCAGGCGCTGTGAATTGCCCGGCAACGCCCATGTCGTGCGTGAAACTGAGCCCGCCAGGGAGCCCGCTTCGTTCGGGCTCGGGCAGGAATTCCGCGAGCCGGTGCGGATCGCGCGTGTGGGCGTGGCCAGTACGCCGCGCGCCGTTCACGGGCCGCGTGAGCTCATCAGTGTACGAGTAGCGGGCGACGAATTGATCGAGGACGTTCCGCACCAACCACGGACTTTGGGCAAGCTCGTAAAACGATTGATCAACCGTCAGATCGAAGGTGTTCATCATCGCGTACTCGCCCTCCAGCACGACCCAGAGCGGCTTACCTTCGTGCTCCAGGAGCTGTGTATTGCCCCAATAGCTACGTTCGGCGTGCGCGAGCAAGAAGCGCTGATGTTCGTCGAGTGCCGCGTGCCACAGCGTTTCGTTCAGCTGCGTGGCCGCCAGAACGCGATCCGCAAAATGCTCGAGCCCGGCCGCCAGCACCTGCTCCAAGTTCGAGTACCAGCGAGTATAGAAGTAGCGACTGTCGAGCCCGGTCGTGACGCTGCCAGCGCGGCAGAAGCCGATCACGATGTCCAGTTCGCCTATTTCGCCAGCGGGGACTTCGAGCGTGAAGCCACAGGCGCGACCAAGCAGGTGCGAGCGGTGATGAGCGAGGAAATCGAGCTCGCTCCACTGGACCCACGCCTCAAGGCCCGCTTGCTCGCGGGCGGCAAAGCCAATTTCTCGCCCCCAGCCAACCGCGGGGCCGTGCGCAACGCCTTCAATGAAGCGACACGGGCGCCCGGCATCGACGGCAAACACGAGCCGTTTTGCGACCTGCCCGGCGCGGTTGTCGAGGCGAACACGCGCCGTGACCACGGGCAAGAGCGCGCGCATCAGCTCGCTTTCGGACGCCGACTCGGGATCAGGAAGCGGCGCAACCGGCGTGTACAGGGTGAAGCTGAAATTCGGAGCGAGCCAGGTATCCGTGCCGCGCTCGTACTCGCGCGTTACCGAGCCGAGCGCGTGGCGCCATTTCGGCTCAGGGCTGCCAGCTGGCGTAACGAAGTCCGTAATTTCTGGGGCACCCGAGCTGCGAAAAAAGGGCAGCGCCCAGAGCTCGTCGTGCTCGTCAACGTAACCGACGACGAGATCGAAACCGGCCGGCGCAGTACCCTCAATCGTGGGCCCGCCACCCGCGCCGAAGCGACCGCAAGTGAAGGTAGCGTATGCGCCTTGCGGCGAATGATGAGCGTGAAAATCGATGGAGTGCATGGCTTTTTCGGCAAAGGGGGGCGCGCTGTCAATGATCGCGTGACGATTGTGCAACCGATTGCAGTTCGACGCGAGCACGCGCACGCTGACCCGCCGTCGCAGCGCCGTCGGCCCGCGGTGCGCGAGGCACTGAGCCGCGCAATGAGGTGCAGTGCTGGGTTGGGGGCGCCCTCAATCCTGCACTGCACCTCGAATCTCGAGTGCGTTCCCGAAGCTGGCCACCCCTCTGGGTGCGTCCAAACTGCGCCGTCACCGGCAGCGGAGGGTCGCCAAAGCTTGCGAAATCCGTGTTCGAATTGAAACAGCGATTTCGTCGATTGCGTGGACACAACGTGCAAGGGCAGTACCTGCGTTTGAGATATCTCTCGTTAATCGAGCGAGCGCTGATTTTTTTCACTCGGCTGCTCAAATCAGAGTTTCATTTCTTGGAAATTCTGATCAATGCGCGGGCTCGCGCGCATTGCGTCGCGTACAGTGAAGTTCAGTTTGGAGAAGCCCGTGCGTACCAATCTTCTGTGGATATCAATCTCGAGCGTTGTCCTTGGGATTGGAATTGTGAATTGCAGCTCGACAACCGACGAGTCAGCCGGCAGCGGGGGCGGTTCAGGCACGGGTGCTAGTGGGGCTTCCCACTCCGCGGGGAGCAACGCGGGAGGCGCGGCTGCGACCGGCAATGCGGGGTCGGGCACCGCCGGCAATTCGACGGCCGGAAGCAGCACCGGTGGCAACCCCGCGAACGGGGGCACGGCAAGCGGCGGTGCAGCGACAGGCGGCACGGCAAGCGGCGGTGCCGCGGCGGGCGGCAAGGGAGGTGGGGTCGGCACGGGCGGTTCGGCCAACGGCGGCGCGGCAACGGGTGGCAAGGGAGGCGGCGGTGCTGCAAACGGCGGCGCGGGCGGTGCAGCAGCCGGCGGTACCGGCGGCGGCACGTCAGCCGCCTGCAGCGTGACCACGCCGCGCACGGGCGGCACGCAGTATTGCTCCAATTCAATCGGCAACGTGAACAACGGCTACTCGTACCAACTTTGGTCGAATGGAACCGGCTCCGGATGCATGACGCCCTACGGCAGCGATGCGGCGTTCAAGGCCAATTGGAACAACAGCAGTGATTTCCTCGCCCGCGTGGGCAAGGGCTGGAACGAGACGCAAACCTACGATCAATTGGGCACCATCTCCTCGGATTTCGCGTACACGAAGACGGGCAGCGGCGGAGGCTTCTCGTTCATTGGCATCTACGGCTGGTCGAACAACCCGCTGATCGAGTTCTACATCGTGGAGGACTGGTACGGTTCAGGTCCGCCTACCGGCGGTGGGACCAAAAAGGGCTCATTTAGCGTCGACGGCGGGACGTACAACATTTACCAGCACACGCAGAACAACCAACCTTCCATTCACGGCAATGCGACGTTCCCTCAGTTTTTCAGCGTTCGGCAGACGCCACGCCAATGCGGGCACATCTCCATTACCGAGCACTTCAAAGAGTGGGCCAGCTTGGGTCTAACCCTGGGCAAAATGGAAGAGGCGCGCCTACTCGTGGAAGTCGGCGGCGGAGTCGGAAGCATCGATTTCACGACGGCAACGATCACGGTGAAGTGAACTACACCGCTTCCCACTTGAACGGAGCTTGAATTTCTCGACCTCCAGCGGGGTGAAGGTCAAGAAATTCAAGCTCCTTTGGGGTGGTCTGGTCGCGGTGTCTTGGCTTTCTCAATCACCCCAACTGCGTTGGGGTGTAAGGCGAGCGGGCGCGCGTTCAGTAGAAACCCGCATTCGCGATCGTAATGTCCGCCGTGCAGCCGGTGCTCAGCTCCGCTGCGGTGAGCTGCCATTGCATGGTCACTAGGTTCTTGGCGTCCACACTCGCGAGCGGCTTGCCGCCGGTCACGGTCGTGAATGGCACGCGAATGGTGCTGGAGCTGGCGGTGACCGCCGCGCCCGATCCGGCGCAGCTGCTTCTGCACTGTCCTCGCCCTGGATCGTCCATGACATTCAGATCCTGCGCAGAGTAGAGAACGAAGCGCAGAGCGCACGTGCCAAGGTCGCCGGAGATATCGAATTGCACTCCGGTATAGGCAGAAACGTCCAGGCAGCTGTCACTCTTGAAGTACATGCCGAAACCAACGTAGTTGTTCGCTTGAGTGAGCGGCGTTGCCAAAGCGCCCTGCGCGCGCAAGCCATTTCCGTCGCTGGTCACGCTGAGCATGGGCGCGACTTGTCCACCGCCCGCATATTGAAAGCTGCCCCATTCACTATCGGCTGCGCCAAAACTGAGGCCGTCGGCAGTGGCGCGCCCCTGGCTCGTGACCAGCGGAGCGGTCGGCTTCACTTGATTGCATTGAGTGCCCGCGTCGGCCGTTGCGGGTGGCGGCGCGCCGGCATCCACCTCTTCCGGCGCATGCGCACCGGGCGCGAGTGCAGTGGGACCCGTGTCTCGCTCGGCAAAGCCGTAAGACAGTGCGGTCGCGGTGCCCTGGTCGGGAATGTCGACGGCGGCGATCG
>DATCFJ010000516.1:0-3461 GCA_036509605.1 Polyangiaceae bacterium
CCCCACACCCGCGCCCCAGTCGGTGAATCCGCTCGCCGTAAAATGCAGGGCAGCGAGGCTCCCCGCGCGAAGATTCGGGGCGCTCAATAGCGCGATCGTAAACGGGCTCTCCATGCCTGACGTCGTGGCGTCGCTGAAGACGTACCAGGGCCCATTGCGCTTGTGCAGCGGCAGAATGAAAGCGTCTCGGTCTTCGAAGTCGTCGATCAGCTCGAACGTTTCCGTGCTCGTTGACCCGGAGGCCGCCACAGAGCCCGCTACGCCGGCGCCGCTCGCGCCGCCCATACCGCCCATACCGCCCGAGCTCAGCGTGCCGCCTGAGCCCGCCGAGCTCGCCCCGGAAGCGCCGTCCGCACCTGAGGTACCGGCACCGGCACCCGCGCCGGCACCCTGGCCCGCCGAACCGGCATCCTCGTCAGAACCCGGAGGGCTCGGAGCACCACCCTGTGCGCCGGCACCGTTCGGCGCGCCGCCTGTGTTTTCGACGCTAGCCGCACCCGCAGACGCGCCCCCCGCCGCGATTGCGGCGTCGGGACCCGCGTTCGAAGCGATCAGCAAGCTGTTGTCGTAGGTGCTGCAGCCCAATAACGGCCACGCAACGAGGCCCGCACTGGCGCATGCGCCACGGAAGCGCCCTAGCGCACGAGTGCGACAGGCCCTTGCGACTTCTTCGAGCACCAGCCCAGCATACTCGCGCAGGACGCCATCGCAAGCTCAAACCTGGTACCGGTTCCGGATCTAGCTGAGTGTCGCCCGTGGCCGTCTTGCCGCTGACGTGCACCGCGTACTTCGAGCCGTTCGCCCGCCGGAGAACATTACGATGTCGCCCGACGGCTCGATCACCGACCCCTTGTCGTCCTTCGTGGCCCACCAGTAGCCGCCGCGGCCCGCAAGCTCGGCGACGCGGTTGTTGCCGTCCTCGAGATCGTCGACCAGACCGTCCGCGGCGGGCTTCATGCCGCCGGCGCAGGGCTTGATCTCGACGACCGATCCGGCGGCGGTCGGCGCGAGCGCCGCGCGGGGCGCCGTGCTCGGCACGCTCGGGGCTTCAAGGAGGCGATTTGCCTCACACGGGCAAGCACACCCAGAAACTGGCTCCGAGTTAGCTCACCACCAGAAGCCAGCCGTCAGCGAAACCATGTCCTTGTCAGGATTGATCGAGTGATCTTCGGCATTCGGCTAGGTCGGGCTGAGCACATTCGTGTTCGCTCCGTTGAACCAGTGTGAATATTGCAGCGCAACTTGATCGTGCGCTTGCCAGCCCGCGCGAAAGATCAGAGCTGGTGATATTGCCGAGAAGGTCCTGATGCTGTCGGACGTATTGGGCGCGACTTGGTCCGGATAGCGAAGCAGGCGCGCCATGCTGATGTCGTACTGAGCGGCGACTGTGGTGAGCGTGCCGGTCCCACCCGAGCTCGGGCCCAAATAGACCTGAGCGGGGTGGCCTTTTTCGTCATTCGAGTGGACGATTTTTTCGGTCCCTCGCCGGGTGCGTCGCGGTTTTTTCGGGCGTTCAAGTGGTCCTTCGCCAAGTGTGGGTCGGTGAGAATGCAAACTGAACCACGAGCTGGAACAAATGCAGGCGCTGAGTTAGGTACGTTTTGAAAAGTTTGACCCCTTCGGGCGCTCGAAAGAAGTAGCTCGAAGCGCATAACGCGGCGCGCGAGGAAGGCGAGTTCATGGCAGGAGTGGTCCTCAAGGACGTAGTGAAAGTGTACGAAGGCGGCATCAAAGTCGTCGACCGCTTCAACTTGGACATCGCTGACCGTGAGTTCGTCGTGTTGGTCGGCCCCTCGGGCTGCGGCAAGTCCACTACGTTGCGCATGATCGCCGGCCTCGAAGAGGTTAGCTCCGGCACGATCTCGATTGGTGACCGCGTTGTGAACAACGTCGCGCCGAAGGATCGCGACATCGCCATGGTGTTTCAGAGCTACGCGCTCTACCCGCACATGACCGTGTACGACAACATGGCCTTCGCGCTCAAACTGCGAAACATTGCCAAAGCCACGATCGACGAGAAAGTGCAAAAGGCCGCCAATGTGTTGATGATCACGCACCTGCTCGAGCGCAAGCCGAAGGCGCTCTCGGGCGGTCAGCGTCAGCGCGTCGCGCTCGGTCGCGCCATCGTGCGCGACCCGAAGTGCTTCTTGTTCGACGAGCCTCTGTCGAATTTGGACGCCAAGCTACGCGTCGAAATGCGCGCTGAAATCAAGCAAATCACCATGAGCTTGAACGCCACCACGGTGTACGTCACGCACGACCAAGAGGAAGCGATGACGCTCGGCGACCGCGTCGTCGTCATGAAAGACGGCATCACCCAACAGGTCGGCTCCGCTCTGGAAATCTACAATCATCCGGTGAACCGCTTCGTCGCCAGCTTCCTCGGCAGCCCGCCCATGAACTTTTTCACCGGGAAGGTCGTGGAAGTTGACGGGCGACTGATGTTCGACGAAGGCAGCGGCAAGCTGCCGATCGCGGACTGGGCAAGCGGCGAGCTGCGCGCCCGCGTCGGTCAAGAAGTCGTGATGGGCGTGCGCCCCGAGGCCATGTCCGACAAGACGCACGCGCGCTTCCAAACCGAGGACAACCAACTCGACATGAAAGTGACGCTCGTCCAACCGCTCGGCCACAAGATGGACGTCTACTTGTCCACCTCGAGCCACCCCCGCTCCGTCGCGCAGATCGACTCCTACGCCGGCGTCCACCCTGGCGAATCATTGCCCGTGTTCTTTGACATGGCACGCGTGCACTTCTTCGAAGCGGGCGATGATGGCAAAAAGCTCGTGCGAAACGAGAGCATCAAAGCGTAACGCAACCGGACGGTGCCGGGGCGATCAGTAGGGAAACCCCGGCACGTTCAGCGCGATCGAGAATACTCCGCGCTGGCCTTGATTGCCCTGGGCGGTCACGTACAGCGTCTTGTGATCCATGCCGCCGAAGGCGACGTTGGTGATGCTGGCGCCGCCATCGACAGTGATCGCCTTCGATGCGCCGCCCGCCGCCATGATGATCTGCACGTTGTTGCCGGTGGCCACGTACAGATTTCCGGCGCAGTCGAGCACCATGCCGTCGCCGCCGCTGCCCCCTGGGACATCGGTCGGATTCGTGAGGCTGCCGTCGGCATTCACGGTGAACTTTTTCAAGCCGCTGCCGCTGACGTAGAGCGTCTTTTCGTCGGCGGAGAGCGTGACGCCGTTGGGCGTTCCGGGCGCGCCGGTCACGGCGGTGACGGTGCGCGTCGGCGCAGGCGTGACCCAGTACAAGCGCTCGGCGCCTTGGGGATTTGCGCTGTTTTGATATTTGGGATCCGAGAAGTAGATCGTGCCGTCGCTGCGGATCGCGAGATCGTTCGGCGACGTGAAGCGCGTGCCGTTGTACTTGCTGACCACCGGCGTAAGGGGGCCGCTGGGCAGCGCCACCTGCGACACCGAACCGTCTTTGTGAACCGCCGCGAACAGCAT